>JBATIN010000502.1:0-2922 GCA_049667765.1 Flavobacteriaceae bacterium | reverse complement strand
ACAAAATAGTTGCGGCACTATTAGTTATGATAGCAACAATTCTGCGAGTGGTTGATTAATCTATTAAATCGCACCATTTTGCGCTAATCTTGAATAAAAATATAAAATTCTACCCTAAAAATTCCACACTTACAGCTATTATTGTTAGTTACGTCGATCACCAATCGCTATTTTGCTTTCAAAGTGATACTTTTGCTGCTTTAAAACAAAAAACATATGACCTTACTTTTAATGGCCGCAGGTAGCGGTAGCCGATATGGAAAACTAAAACAGTTCGATGACCTTGGACCCGCAGGTGAATTCTTAATGGAATTCGCCATGTACGACGCCCTAGAAAACGGATTCGACCATATCGTGGTCATTACCAAAAAAGAGTACATTCATCATGTAGAGGAACAAATGGCTGGTAAACTTCCTGCAAATATTAAGCTTGATGTTTTAGCCCAAGAAATTACCGATTTGCCCGATGGGGTTACCTATACTGGTGAACGCCCAAAACCGTGGGGTACCGCCCATGCCGTGTGGACCGCAAGAAATGTAATCGACGGACCTTTTGCCGTAATCAATGCCGACGATTTTTATGGAAAATCGGCCTATAAAAATGCGGCCGATTTTATGCGAGAACATAAAAATGATGAAACCTATGCCTTAGTGGGCTATACCTTAAAGGATACCCTATCTGAACATGGTTCGGTTTCACGTGGTGTTTGTGAAGTGAAAGGAGACCAACTTGTTTCGGTAATCGAACGCTTGAAATTAGAAGCTGAAGGAAGCAAAGTCATTGACCGTGATTCAGGAAATCACTATACAGGCGACGAGCAGGTAAGCATGAACTTCTGGGTCTGCAAACCTTCTATTTTTGAGAAGATAGAAGCCGATTTTAGACACTTTTTAGCAGATGAGCAATTGGCCAAGAAAGGCGAACTGTACATTCCGAAAATAGTTCAAGACATGTTGCAGGCCGGTGATATTTCGGTAAAGGTTGTGCCTTCGGGCGGTGAATGGTTCGGCGTTACCTATGCCAGCGACCGAGAAAAAGCAGTAGACTTTTTAGCGAAGAAAACAACCGACGGCGCATATATTACACCTCTATGGAACTAAAATGGGCCAGCATTCAATTTTAGCGTTACAAACCATTCTCGAGAAGTTTTCCGTTCCGTTGAAGCAATACCTTTTTAAATCGCTTACCGACGGGTTTATCAACGATACTTTTTTGGTACTTGACCATGAAACGCCCAAGTATATCTTACAACGGGTAAATCATTCGGTATTCAAAAACATAGCAGGTCTCATGGGCAATATCGACCTTGCCCTGAACCAACTTGAGGATCCTGCATACACCAAAATTGAATTGATTAAAACCAAAGCGGAAACCGCGTATTTATACGATTCAAGCGGCTATTGGAGGCTGATGACCTATATTGATAAAAGTGAGGCCCACAACACTACGGTCGACCCTAAAATTGCCTTTGAAGCCGGTCGTATTATTGCAAAATTCCATGAGCTATTAAAAGATGCGCCGATCAACGATTACGTAGATACGATTCCGCGCTTTCACGATCTTGAATTGAGAAAAACACAATTTCAAGAAGCCATTTCCGGGGCAAGTACCGAAAAATTAAAAATTGCCAAGGAGGCTATCGACTTTGCAAAAAAAGTCTTGGTAACGCTTTCCGAATTGACTAAAAAAGCACTACCTATTAGGGTATGCCATAACGATACCAAACTTAATAACATTCTCTTCTCCAAAAAAGACGATACCGCCCTTTGCCTCATTGATCTTGACACCTTAATGAAGGGATATTTTTATTATGATTTTGGCGATGCCGTACGAACTATTGCCAATACCGCTCCGGAAGACGAACAAGACCATTCAAAAATCACTTTCAATAAAACACTGTTCGAAGCCTTCGTAGATGGATTGGGGTCCACACATCCTTTTTTATCGCAAGAAGAACTAGATACCCTACATCTTGGGGCTGTCTTTATGCCTTTTATTCACGGACTTCGCGCATTGACTGACTATCTTATGGGCAATGTGTATTACAAAGTTGCCTACGAAAACCAGAACTTGGACCGATGCCTGAGTCTATTCAACTTCACCGGTAAAGCGTTAGATCAGGTGCCCTATATGAAAAAGACCATTGCCCAAAAATTGGGTAAACCAGCCTGTTGAAGTAATTACTTTGCAACCAAATGGTTCGGAAAATCGGATACCTTGGCGCAGCAGATCTGTTCCATCACCTGATGCAACTGGGTCTTCAATAAAGAAATGGTATGATGCCCACCTTGGTCGCCGAGTGCCGAAACCCCATACATAAATGAACGCCCCATAAAGGTGAATTTAGCACCACTTGCCAACGTTCGAGCAATATCGGGCCCAGAGCGCATACCGCTATCCATCATGACCGTTATTTGATCTCCGTATTTTTTGGCGATCTTGGTAAGGGGTTTTATAGTAGCTTCCCCAGCATCCAATTGTCGGCCTCCGTGGTTGGAAACGATGATGCCATCTAGCCCTAAACGAATGGCCTTTTCGGCATCTACTTCGCTAGCGACCCCTTTTAAGACCAATTTTCCCTTCCATAGGTCGCGTATGGGCTTGATCTTCTCTTCGTTCAACCTGCCCGAAAAGGTATGATCCATGAATTTGCCCAATTGTTTTAAATCGAGGTTTTTGGGCATGTACGGCTTTAGGGTCTCAAAGTTGGGTTGTCCATGTATCAAGGTCTTCATGGCCCATTCGGGTTTTCCTAAAATCTGCATGATGTTCTTAAATGACATATTCGGCGGCATGGCCAATCCGTTTCTGATATCGCGGGGCCTAAAGCCAAAAATGGGCACATCGCATAAAATAACCAATACAGGACAATGGGCGGCTTCGGCCCTTTTAATAATATCGTCGCGTAAGCTATTTTCAGC
>JBATIN010000501.1:0-4315 GCA_049667765.1 Flavobacteriaceae bacterium | reverse complement strand
TATCGAGATTCCGAATAAAGGGTATTATAGCTTGACGGGCAAATAATTTCCTACACTCTTAAACCTAGATCTTTTTCATCTGCTGCTGCATCATTTTGATCTGTTCGGTCAGCATGTTGTTCTTGTCCAGTTTTTTTGCCTCGTTCAATAGGGTAGTGGCTTCTCTTTTGCGGCGTTTTTGCATAGCGATACCTGCTAGGCTCAATTTGGCCATGGCCACATCATAGTCCATGGTCAGTCCTAGTTTCAAGGCCTTTTTAAAGTATTTTTCGGCTTGGGTCAGATTTTTCTGAGAATGAAGAATGCCGTGTAGGTAATTGTAATAGCCCTGTTGTTTGGTTACCAACGCTGCTTTAGGGTTTTTAATCTTATCCAACCATTTTTGGGTGCCTTCCAAATCTTGCTTCCGCATACGTAAAAAGGCAAGTAGTATCATTTCGTTTCTAAAGTAAAGGAAAACAAAAATCAACGAGAATAAAATTAGTGCAATACCATTCCCAATATTGCCTTCTACAAATTGGTATCCAGCGTAAAAAATGATAGCACCTGCAATAATCAGTTTTATATTTTTATTGAACATATTTTTTTAGCTATTGATTAGTTGGTACGTAATTGTTGAATGAATTGTTGTAGGTATTTCGGTTTCCCCCATTTGTGGCATGGTCGAAATTCCTTGCGAGCTACCTTTTACGGTCATTAATTGTATGAACCCTGAACTAGGGTCCGCAATGATGTTCGTCTCTTGGGTACCGTTAAGTTTCATGGTGGTGGCCGGATCATCGATATTCATTTTCACCTCTGCTTTCCCATCAATAATGGCCCGTGTGGTGTCAAGACCGTTTAAGGTCCATGTATTTAGGGCGCTCAGTTTGCCATGGTATTCGTTTTTCCAAGTAGTGCCCACCTTCACCGAACTGGTCGGATATATGAACGTCATTTGTTTGTAATTGTCGGATAATGCTTCAGAGCCGAATTCTTTCTTCAAATTCGCCTTCATCATATTCAATGTAAACTCGTCTTCAATACCACTGGCTCTTGCCATTTTAGTCACCAAACTGTCACCGCCACTTACTGAAAGAATGTCACCGGTTTTTGCTAAAAACAAGGAAACGGGATTATTAAGAAGACTGTTGAATATCTGTGACTGCATATCTCCTTCAATAAGTTCTTTGGCCTTCACGTTCATTAATTCCCCTTGAATGCTCGAATTCATGACCAGGTTTAGGTCTTTAAATGTAAGTGAAATTTCATAGATATCATTAGCTTCGCCCAATACCTTAAATTCTAAAATGCCATTTATTTTATTGGTCAGCTCGTGCGTGGCACCATCAAGCTCTTGGGTAATGACTTGTTCGGCCTCTTGTTTTACGGTAAAGACCGCGTCTTTCTTTAAATGGTATTGCAAGGTGGTCTGGCTATGGCCAACCAAGTGTAGGCCAGCGAATATAACTGCGGTAAGAATGTATTTCATTAGAATAGGTTTAGCCTTAAATCGGCCTTGGCAAAAGTAATAAAATCCCATGGGAGCGACGAAAAGATGCCATGAAAAATATTTTTTAAATTCCATTTGGCAAAGCAAAAACTCTTCGTATATTTGCGCCCAGATTTTGCGGACGTTTCCGCAGCTTTCTAAACCAAGTAAAGGATAATAAAATGCCCGGACAGAAGAGAACATACCAGCCATCAAAACGCAAGAGAAGAAACAAACATGGGTTTAGGGAACGCATGGCATCCGTAAACGGAAGAAAGGTTCTCGCCAGAAGGCGAGCGAAAGGAAGAAAAAAATTAACGGTTTCTTCTGAGGCGCGACACAAAAAATAATGATCTATTTTTTTTAAAATATTTAGGTGTTACTTTTCTGAAAGTAGCACCTTTTTTTTGACCTATTACGTGATAAACATTAGAAAATGCCGAAAAGAAAAGATTTAAATTCCATTTTAATTATTGGATCAGGCCCTATTGTCATTGGCCAGGCCTGCGAGTTCGATTATGCGGGTTCACAGTCGTTACGTTCCCTTCGAGAAGATGGTATCGAGACCATTTTGATCAATAGTAATCCGGCTACTATTATGACCGACCCCTCAATGGCAGACCATGTGTACTTGAAACCATTGACCACAAAATCGATCGTTGAGATCTTAAAAGCACATCCTCAGATCGATGCGGTTTTGCCTACCATGGGTGGCCAAACAGCATTAAATCTTTGTATAGAAGCGGATAAAAAAGGAATTTGGAAAGATTTTGGGGTTGAACTGATCGGAGTAGATATCGATGCTATCAACATCACCGAAGATAGGGAGAAATTTAGGGAACTCATGTTAAAAATAGGCATCGGCATGGCCCCTCAAGCTACGGCTACCTCATTTTTAAAGGGAAAGGAAATTGCCCAAGAATTTGGTTTCCCCTTGGTTATTAGAGCTTCATACACACTTGGTGGGGCAGGAGCGTCGATTGTATACAAACCGGAAGACTTTGATGAGCTTTTAAGCCTTGGATTGGAGATTTCGCCCATTCATGAGGTGATGATCGACAAGGCCCTAATGGGATGGAAGGAATACGAATTGGAGCTACTTCGAGATAAGAACGATAACGTAGTTATCATTTGCGCCATCGAGAATATGGATCCTATGGGCATTCATACCGGTGATTCCATTACCGTGGCACCGGCCATGACCCTTTCGGACAGAACCTATCAGAAAATGCGCGATATGGCCATACACATGATGCGCAGTATCGGTGATTTTGAAGGAGGATGTAATGTGCAATTCGCCGTTAGTCCCGATGAGAAAGAAGATATTATTGCGATAGAGATCAACCCAAGGGTTTCTCGTTCTTCGGCATTGGCCTCTAAAGCTACCGGATATCCTATTGCTAAAATTGCGACGAAATTGGCGATCGGCTATTCTTTGGATGAACTGGATAACCAGATCACCAAATCGACCTCTGCACTTTTTGAACCTACTTTGGATTATGTAATCGTAAAAATTCCCCGATGGAACTTCGATAAGTTTGAAGGATCGGATAGAACATTAGGGCTTCAAATGAAGTCCGTTGGTGAGGTAATGGGTATCGGCCGTTCTTTCCAAGAAGCACTTCACAAGGCAACACAATCCCTAGAAATTAAAAGAAACGGCTTAGGGGCCGACGGAAAAGGCTATAAAAATTACGATCAGATCATCAGTAAACTGACTATTCCTAGCTGGGACAGGGTTTTTGTGATCTATGATGCCATACAAATGGGCATCCCCTTAAGCAGAATCCACGAGATTACTAAAATTGATATGTGGTTCTTAAAGCAGTACGAAGAATTGCATGTACTCGAAAAAGAAATCTCAAAATACACTATCGCCAGTCTTTCTAAAGATTTGTTGTTGGAAGCGAAACAAAAGGGTTTTGCGGACAGACAGATCGCGCACATGCTCGATTGCTACGAAAGCGAGGTTTATAATAAACGTACGGATCTGAATATCAATAGGATATATAAGTTAGTAGATACCTGCGCTGCAGAGTTTAAAGCGATGACCCCATATTACTATTCTACCTTTGAGGCTGAAATCGAAACCGCAAATGGCGAACGTTTTGTAGAAAACGATAGTATCGTAACCGATAAGAAAAAGATAGTGGTGCTAGGGTCTGGCCCTAACCGAATCGGTCAGGGTATTGAGTTCGATTATTGCTGCGTTCATGGAGTGCTTGCCGCTGCCGAGTGCGGGTATGAGACCATTATGATCAACTGTAACCCGGAAACGGTCTCCACCGATTTCGATACGGCCGATAAGCTTTATTTTGAACCGGTTTTTTGGGAACATATTTATGACATCATCCGCCATGAAAAACCTGAAGGGGTAATTGTACAATTAGGTGGTCAGACTGCCTTGAAATTGGCCGAGAAACTTTCCAAATACGGAATAAAGATCATCGGTACGAGTTTTGAGAGCTTAGATCTTGCCGAAGACCGGGGTAGTTTTTCAGAACTTCTCAAAGAAAACAATATACCTTTTCCTGAGTTCGGCGTCGCAGAAACCGCGGATGAGGCCTTGGCATTGGCTGATAGACTGGATTTCCCGCTTTTGGTACGGCCATCGTACGTTCTTGGGGGTCAAGGTATGAAGATCGTTATCAACAAAGAAGAACTAGAGGCTCATGTGGTAGATTTGCTTCGGAAAATACCGAATAATAAATTGTTGTTAGACCATTATTTAGATGGTGCCATCGAGGCCGAGGCCGATGCCATTTGTGATGGCGAAGATGTCTATATCATCGGTATTATGGAACATATAGAACCCTGTGGCATACACTCTGGCGATTCTAATGC
>JBATIN010000500.1:0-10173 GCA_049667765.1 Flavobacteriaceae bacterium | reverse complement strand
GTTCAAAGGAAAATTCCAAAAACCGCCGGCCATCAAACTTTATGGGCATTTGGGAAAAAAAAGAAGAGCATCACAAAATGAGATTTCACGGCTCGAGCGAAGAATGAAAACTACAAAGAGACTACAGGGAAATCGATATCTCTGGGGAGATATGGAATATGTTAGGGAACTAAAGTTCATTAAAGCAGAAAAAATAAACCTTGGAAAAATGACCCGAATTACCTAAACTACCTCCAAGCAAGGCGCCGAGGTATTCGAAAGGAAAAACAATTCGCTTTCGAGGCAAGCCTTTAAGTATTTAAATCTCGATTATCGAGTAAAATCTAGAGAATGCCATTTTTGTATTGAAGAATTCTCCAAGGATGATTATATTTATAAGAAATACCTGATTATGAAAAATATACTGTTATTCGTGGCATCCTTTTCTTTACTATCGTGTGTTGCCCAAGAGAAAAAAGCGGAAATTCTACCTGCGGAAATCCAGATAAGAACAGCCACATTGCCTGCACCTGATGAAGACAAAGAAGGCGCCATGGTATATGGTTACAATCCACAAGGGCAAATGGTTGTACTTCGCGAAGGCAGCAACAATCTAGTCTGTATCGGTGATGACCCGAATAAAGAGGGCATTAGCGTAGCCTGCTATTCTAAAGCACTGGAACCTTTTATGAAACGGGGGCGAGAGCTTACCGCCGAAGGAAAAGACACCAAAGAAAAACGGGAAATACAAGGTGCCGAAGTTTCTGCCGGCATGTGGCAAATGCCCATAGTGCCGAGCATGACGTACATTTATTATGGAAGCGATGGAGCCTACGATAAATCTACAGGTGAACTTGGCGATGGCCAATATCGCTATGTGATTTACACCCCCTTTGCAACCGCCGAGTCGACTGGGCTGCCCACCAAACCTCATGAAAAAGGTATGCCTTGGCTAATGGATCCAGGTACTTTTAGGGCGCATATTATGGTCGGACCTTTCAATTGATACCGATCAAAAGAACTATTGATTCCCTATCTTTGATGAAAGACGAATAGTAATGGAATCTTACGCACAGGCGCTTTTATACGCCATTCCTTTTTTTATCGTGCTTTTGATCATAGAATTATCCTACGGATTTTTCGTAAAAGACCAAAAACACAAGGTCATGGATTCGGTTTCCAGCATAAGCTCTGGATTTACCAATATTATAAAAGATACCTTGGGTCTGGGAATCATTTTGATTTCCTATCCTTTTCTTCTTGAGCACTTGGCCCTGACCGAGATCAAATCCACTTGGTTGGTTTGGGTAATTGCCTTTATCGTTATCGATTTTGCAGGGTACTGGAATCACCGATTGAACCATAAAATCAATATTTTCTGGAATCAACACGTAATCCATCATAGCAGCGAAGAGTTTAATCTGGCCTGTGCCTTGCGGCAACCAATCTCCAATATTTTTGGTTATTTTGCGCTATTGTTGATTCCTGCGGCAATAATGGGAGTGCCCAACCAAGTGATTGCAGTGCTGGCGCCCATTCATCTATTCGCACAATTCTGGTACCATACACAATATATTGGAAAGTTAGGATGGCTCGAATATATCATCGTGACACCCTCACAACATCGGGTACACCATGCCATAAATCCTGAATATATTGATAAGAACCTTGGCCAAATTTTCTGTTTCTGGGATCGTTGGTTCGGCACTTTCCAAGAAGAACTCGATGATGTACCCCCACAGTACGGGGTTTTAAAACCGGCCGCAACTTGGAATCCCATCCATATAAATTTTCAGCATTTTTGGCGATTGTTACAAGACGCTTGGCGTACCAAAAATTTTAAGGATAAGCTGCGCATCTGGTTCATGCCTACGGGTTGGCGGCCAGATGACGTAAAAAAAATATATCCTGTATCGATTATCGAAGATGTGTATGGTTTTGAACGATATAAGACACCCTCATCTAAAGCATTCGACATCTATGTTATCTTTCAGCTCATGACCACGGTAACCTTGTTATGGTTCATGTTTTTCAATTATTCCAACATTGGTGTCGAAGGACTTCTCATTTTCGGAGCCTTAGTTTTTTTAGGAATTTATGGATATACAAGCCTTATGGATAGAAAAAGATATGCCTTTTGGATCGAATTGTTTCGGGGAATTGTAGGCATCGGGATCATTTTACAAAGTGGTGACTGGTTCGGGATCAATAGTTATGTACCCTTAGGAAGTTGGTTGGTTCTACTCTATTTTTTGATTACCGGTCTTGCCGCTGCCTATTTTACGTTTTTTGAAAAATCTTCGGCTAGTGCCACAATTGTAGTGTAGCCCTCCCTACCCCATTCATTTTTTACGCTTCATCGAAAAAAACGCCATCTAGGTGTCGTTAATCGAATAATTACAAGGATTTTGGCTAGTTGGCGTTCATTATAGGACAAATCCCCCAACACATTCCCATGACGCGCCTTGAGCATTTAAAATTCTGCAATGTTTGCCGTCATCAAAAAAAAGATACAAACCTAGGGGTCGTTTGCAGTTATAGTGGTGCTATTGCAACATTCGAAGACAATTGCGAATTATTTGAACAAGATGATCTGCGACGAAATAAACTTAGGGAGCGAAAATCTATCTATTATTTAGAAAGCAAACTAGCCGGTCAAGGCAAAAGGCTTGCGAACTATTTAATAGACCAATTGTTTTTGATAGGCTTGGCCTTAATTATCGGCTCTATTCTAGGGGCGGTCTTGGTTTACCGCTATCCAAATTACATTTATTTGCTTGACGAAGAAAATCGGCTACGCGACTACGCCCTCGGTTTTGTCATTGCATTGATTTATTATAGTTTTTTCGAAGGAATTACAGGTAGATCGTTAGGAAAATTTTTCACCAAGACTAAAGTAATCACCGAAGAAGGTAAAAAACCCAACTTCTCAACCATATTGATTCGTAGCCTATGTCGAAGCATTCCTTTTAACCATTTTTCGTTTTTAAGCCATGATGCAGTAGGTTGGCATGACAAATTCTCAAAAACTAGAGTTGTAGAAATTGATTAATACGTTTTATTATGCCTCTTAAATTCACATACCTCTTCCTATTGTCAATCATATTTTCAATAAATAAAGAAGCTAAATTAAAAAGTATACAATCGCTTGTTGGCACTCATAAATTCGGTGTGCAATTCATTTATGATGGTTATGGCACCGCAGAAATTTCCGTATTGGAAGGGGAATTATATTTAAAAGGAACACAATATTCAGAAGATAAGGAGGAATATGTTTTAATGGAAGGGAAAATTACTGTCATCGATGAGCTCAATTTCACTTTTGAGGGTGACTTGAAACTTTTTACAGAAGGCTGTTGCGGACTGCTGGATAGAAAAGTCTCATATACCTTTCGCAAAACTGGAAACCGGAAATACTATCGCCTCAAAGAACGCGATGATCTTTGCAGCCAATATACCTGCGCCTATTATCTTGATATTTTCGAGTAGCCCTTGTAGTGTCGAATAGGCTTCTTAAATTTGTGTTTCAAATATTCTAACATGAGACCATACATACTCGCCGAGACCAATTGGAAAGCCCTAAAACAAGAAAAAATTGAACTGGCCGTTTTACCTTGGGGCGCTACGGAGGCACATAATTATCACTTGCCCTATGCCACCGACAATATTCAAGCCGATCACATGACGGCCGAGTCGGCCCGGTTGGCTTGGGATAAAGGTGCAAAAGTCATGGTGCTACCGACCATACCTTTCGGGGTCAATACCGGGCAATCTGATATTTATTTGGATATCAATCTCAACCCAAGTACCCAACTACAGATTCTGACCGATATTGTAGAAGTTTTAAACCGCCAGGGGATTTACAAATTGTTAATCTTTAATGGGCATGGCGGTAACGATTTTAAGCCTTTGGTTCGTGAATTGGGATTGAAATTCCCTAAAATGTTCATCAGTTTTATGACCTTCATCCATACCGTGAACAAATATGAATACTTTGATGAAAAAGGCGACCACGCCGATGAAATGGAAACCAGCTTAATGCTTCATTTACAACCAGAATTGGTTTTGCCCAGAGAATTTTGGGGCGATGGCAAGGTAAAGCAGTATAAGATAAATGCCATAAAAGAAGGTTGGGCCTGGGCAGAACGTAAGTGGTCAAAAATAAGTGAAGATACCGGGGTCGGTAACCCGCACAAGGCATCCAAAGAAAAAGGAGAGCGGTTTTTTAACGACATTACCCGAAAAACTGCTGAATTCATGGTTGAGCTCTGCAAGGCTAATCTAAATGATCTGTATGAATAGGGGCTAAAATACTAGTAGATATTTATTGGGAGTACGTCACAGCAACCTCTCGACCCTCACATCAAACATCGTTAAAATACTTCGTATATTTGTAGTTCAAAAAAAGGCTATGAGCTTAGATACTGCTGAACATGTGATTCCACCTAAAGGCAAGCCCAAATGGCTTAGGGTAAAACTTCCTACTGGGAAAAAATACACCCAGTTAAGAGGGCTTGTAGAAAAATACGACCTACATACTATTTGCACATCGGGAAGTTGTCCCAATATGGGGGAATGCTGGGGAGAAGGTACCGCCACCTTTATGATCTTAGGAAACATATGCACCCGGTCATGCGGATTCTGTGGTGTTAAGACCGGTAGGCCAGAAAGTATCGATTGGGCCGAACCCGAAAAGGTAGCGCGTTCCATTAAGATCATGAACATAAAACATGCCGTGCTTACTTCGGTAGATCGTGATGATCTTAAAGATATGGGATCGATCATCTGGGCTGAGACCGTTAAAGCCGTACGCAGGATGAATCCTGAAACTACTTTAGAAACTTTAATACCTGATTTTCAAGGTATCGAACGTCATTTAAATCGAATAATCGAAGTGGCCCCGGAAGTCGTTTCCCATAATATGGAAACAGTAAAACGGCTGACCCGTGAGGTTCGCATTCAGGCCAAATACGAGAGAAGTCTTGAAGTACTCCGATATTTAAGGGCCAATGGGGTAAACCGCACCAAATCAGGAATCATGTTAGGACTAGGGGAATTAGAGGAAGAAGTGTTGCAGACCATGGAAGACCTCAGAAACGCCAATGTAGACGTTGTTACCATTGGGCAGTACCTACAACCTTCAAAAAAACATTTACCAGTTAAAGAATTTATCCTCCCCGAGCAATTCAAAAAATATGAAGAAATCGGTTTAAAAATGGGGTTCAGACATGTAGAAAGTGGCGCCTTGGTACGTTCTTCATATAAAGCACACAAACACATCAGCTAAGGTCAATGTGCCGAGCAAGTAACCATGCTGATGAATACTTGTAAAAGTTGAATAGATAGCTTCGCCTTGCTCGCGATGAACGAAACCCCAATAAAACTTTCCATTTCCTTTCACCATGAAAACAACCAACATAGGCATCAATGGTTTCGGACGAATCGGCAGAACTTTGTTCAGATTGCTAAGTGACCAGCCCCATTTAAAAGTCGTTGCCATCAATGATCTTGCCGATGCCAGAACGCTTGCACATCTTTTGAAATATGATAGCATACATGGTGTTTTTCAAAAAGAAATATCTTATGAGGGCCAAAACATTCTAGTAGACGACCAGACCGTCCATTTGACCAATCATGATACCGTTGGTGCTATTGACTGGTCGGCGTATAAAACCGACATTGTTGTTGAATGTTCCGGTAAGTTCAAAACTGAAAAAGAACTACAAGTCCACCTAGACAATGGTGCCAAAAAAGTGATATTGTCGGCCCCTTCGGAAGACGACACTATTAAAATGGTGGTATTTGGCATTAACGAATCAATTTTGAACCCAAGCGATAATATCATCTCCAACGCTTCATGTACCACCAATAATGCTGCTCCCATGATAAAGGTCATCAACGAGCTTTGTGGCATTGAACAAGCCTATATTACAACCATACACTCATACACCTCAGACCAAAGTTTGCACGACCGACCCCACCATGACCTTCGAAGGGCCCGTGCTGCAGGTCAGTCGATAATACCCACAACAACTGGTGCGGCAAAGGCGTTGACCAAAATATTTCCAGAACTTTCTGAAGTAATCGGGGGCTGCGGCATTCGCGTTCCCGTTCCAAATGGCTCTTTGACCGACATAACCTTTAATGTGAAGCGACCCACCTCCATTGAAGAAATTAATAATCGCTTCGAGCTAATTTCACAAAATGAACTAAAAAACATACTTTTATATACGAAAGATCCTATAGTATCGGTAGACATAAACAATAGTTGCTACTCTTGTACGTTTGATTCTCAGATGACTTCGGTAATCGGTAAAATGGTGAAAATAATAGGTTGGTATGATAATGAAACGGGCTATAGCAGCAGAATTATAGACTTGATCACTTTTTTGTTAAATAAAAAATACATTTGACCTTACGTATCGCACATATCAAAAAAAAGTTTTTCCTCGTTATTATAACATGGTCTGCATTCATGTTACACGTGGCTGCCCAACAGCCCGATTCGCTTCAAAACAACATTCAACACTACTTTCAACAAGCGCTGAGTTATCAAAACCAAGACCAGATCAATCTTGCTTTAGAAACTTTAGAAAAGGCCGCACAAATTGCCGAAGAGCAACAGAACGAAAAAGCACTTATAGACGCCTACCATAAATTTGCCCTAATCAACCTTAGGCTGAACAAAGAGGCAACCTTCTACTCAGACCGGGCGAAAGGCATGTTGGAAGAAATTGAATATCCGTACGGTGATGCCATGCAGAAGTATATAGAGGCAATAAGGCTCTATAAGGAAGACAACAAATACAGGGCGATCTATGCCCTTGAAGAGGCAAGACAACTGAACAACGATCGCAACTTCTTCAACAATATTTTGCTCACTGAAGGAAAAATTTATTTTGACCTTGGGAAATTTGAGGCCGCTTCGAAAAATTTCAATTCATTGATCATAAACACCGATCTTCAAGAAAAAAATTATTTGGCAACCCGAGCTTATCTTGGCCTTGCCCAAGTTCACTATGCCACAGACAACCTTGATCAAAGTATATTAGACGGCGAAAATGCCTTGAAATTGGCCATAGCCAATAATTTTTATAAGGAGATTGTCGAATCTAGCGATCAACTGGGCAAGACCTATGCAAAACATAAAAAGTATGACTTGGCCTATGCCAAATCACAATACTTGAATAAGATAAAGGACTCTATTTTCAGTACCGATAAAACAAGGACAGAAGCCAAAACAGCGGATAAGATACAGATTGAAAATATGGGAGCCGAGATCAAACGGCAAGATTTACGCCTTGAAGAGCTAAGCAAATCTGAAAACCGAGCCGAAATTACCGTAATCTTTACCTCGGCCTTTTTAATGATTATTTCGTTGTTGGCTGTCTCCCTCTATCGTAACAATCAAATAAAACTTAGAACTAACGATCTTTTACAGACGAAGAATAGTGAATTACAGGCTGCCAGAGACGCAGCGGTAAACGCAATGGAAGCCAAAACCAATTTCTTATCTACGGTAAGCCATGAGTTGAGAACTCCACTTTATGCTGTTACCGGGCTTACCCATTTACTTTTGGAAGAAAACCCTAACGAAGCGCAAAAAGAACACCTAAAGGCATTGAAATTTTCAGGAGATTATCTCTTGAATTTCATCAACGATATTCTGCAGATAAACAAAATTGACGCCAACAAGCTGGAACCGTTGAACATAGAAATAAATCTGAAGAAAGTTCTAAAGGAAGTTATCGATCAACTACAGCAAAGTGCCAAGGCGAACAAAACCAGAATTATTCTGGAATACGATGACGAAATTCCCGGTCATTTAATGAGCGACCCGCTAAAGCTTTCTCAAATATTCATGAATTTGATAGGAAACGCCTTAAAATTCACTAAAAACGGCGAAGTAAAGGTCATTGCAAAATTGTTGAAAAAAGTAGAAGAAGACGTAACACTTTATTTTGAAGTGGCCGATAATGGTATAGGTATTTCAAAAGAGCAACAAGAACATATTTTCGAGGGCTTTGAGCAAGGGTCAATTCAAATAAATCGAGAATACGGCGGCACCGGCCTAGGACTTACCATTGTAAAAAGTCTATTGGGTCTCTTTGAAAGTAAAATTCAACTTACCAGTGAGTTGGGCGAAGGAAGCTCGTTCTTTTTTGAATTACAGGTAAAAAGTAAAGACAGCGTCCTCGATGATATCTCGTTCGAGTTGACCGAAAATGAATATGAATTCAAGGGACTTCATCTAATGATCGTTGAGGATAATAAGATCAACCAGGTGATTACCAAAAAAATGCTTACTAAAAAGGAAATTACCAGCGATATCGCCAGTAACGGCACCGAAGCCATTGAACTTGCCAAAGCGAATAAATACGATGCCATTTTAATGGATATTCACATGCCAGGCATAAGTGGTGAAGAAGCCACTATTGAAATTAGAAAGTTCGATACCACAACACCTATTATTGCCTTGACCGCCATATCTTTAGATGATAGTCTTGAGAGTTTTTATGCCGCCGGCTGTAATGATGTAGTTACCAAACCTTTTAAACCTGAAGTATTCTATCAAAAAATAGGTGAGAATATCTTTGACAAAAAAGTTACCGGGGCTGCAACATAAGCCTATCCAAAGTCTTTTTCAGCACAACTTCATTGTCTCCCATAAAGGCATGTTTAACTGCAATGTAACTCAAGTTAGGCACTTTCCCTTTTAAGCGAACAAAATCTTTTTCCGTGGTCAGCACCACTTCTTTAGTGTTTAAATGCTGTAATTCTTCCTTTGTAAAAAAATGATGATCTCCAAATTTCAAATGTTCGAAAACAAGTCCCTTTTGCATTAAATGGTTTACCAATGGGGCGGGATCTGCGATACCCGTTACCAATGTTATTTTTTTATGGGTCAGATCTTTAAGGGATTTCATTTTTGCCGAACCTAAAACATTTTCATCATAGACCAAAAAACTGAACAATACTTTTTGATTAGCCTTTAACCCCAGTCTAGCCTCTATTTTGGACCGCTCCCCTTCCGAAAGATCGGCCGGGCATTTAGTAACAATAAGCAGATCGGCACGTTTGGCTTCCCGCTTCGAATCCCTTAGGTCTCCAGTAGGCAAGTACCAATCATCACAATATAAATTATCGAACGAAGTCAGTAGAATGGATAGGTGCGGCTTTACCTTTCTATGTTGAAAGGCATCATCCAACAAAATGATATCAGGTTTCCTGTTTTTCGCTAAAACTAATATTCCATGGCGTCTATCTTTATCAACGGCCATTGAAATTTCTGGAAATTTAGTATAAACCTGATAGGGCTCATCCCCTAGGTCTTCCACTGTACTGGCCTTCGTAGCCAAAACATAGCCCTTTGATTTTCGTTTATAGCCTCTACTTAAAACAGCGATTTTATAATCGGACTTCAATACTGAAATCAAGTATTCTACCATTGGGGTCTTACCGGTTCCACCTACACTTAAATTACCTATGCAAAGTATCGGGGTCTTAAAATGTGATGAACTGAAAACCCCAATATCATAAAGAAAATTTCTTATGAACACCACCATCCCATAGATCAGGGATACCGGAAACGCTATTTTTCTGAGGAGTTGCACGAGAACGAAATTATAATATTTTATCTTTGAAGCACTTATAAAAATCCAAAATGATCGTAAAAGAGGTTACTCGCATACTTGAAGAACTCGCTCCATTACCCTATGCAGAAGATTTTGATAACGTAGGACTCTTGGTCGGCGATGCGCTTACCGAAGTAACTGGTATACTCGTTAGCCTTGACACCTTAGAAAACGTCGTAGATGAAGCCATCGTCAAAAAGTGCAATCTAATTATTAGCTTTCACCCGATTATTTTTAGTGGTTTAAAAAAACTGACCGGGGCAACGTATGTAGAACGAACGGTAATCAAGGCAATTCAACATAATATTGCCATTTACAGTATGCACACAGCTTTAGACAATTCATTTAAAGGCGTAAATGCAAAGATCTGCGAGGTTTTAAATGTAGAGAACCCGAAAGTATTGATTCCAAAAAAGGGAACCATAAAAAAACTGACCACCTATGTTCCGAAAAATGACGCTGAGAACCTTAAAAAGTCTTTGTTCGCCGCCGGCGCTGGAAATTTAGGAAATTACAGCCACTGCAGTTTTACTTCAGAAGGTATCGGTAGTTATAAAGC
>JBATIN010000499.1:0-2422 GCA_049667765.1 Flavobacteriaceae bacterium | reverse complement strand
AGATTTAGAAACCTAGGCGGTGCTAGCGACAGAAAAGACTACAAACGTGGTTTCGGTTATCAAGGCGGTGCCAACAGAGGCGATTGGGAAGAAACCGTTGCCGAACTCGCTTTTGGCAAAGACCTAAAAGATAGCATTCTAAAACCAGGAGGCTGGAACATGGGTATCGGTGGTTTTGGAGAGGTACTGCCTTACCAAGATAACCGCATGACCTTGGATTACGACAAATTAGACCCTTGGGGCCTACCCACGGTCACTTTTGATGCCGATCTGCAAGAAAATGAATTCGCCATGCGAAAAGATATGCAGCAATCAGCAATTGATATGTTGGAAAAAGCCGGATTTAAAGATGTAAAAGGCCATGATGGCCCGACCGGACTAGGTTTGGGTATTCACGAAATGGGTACCGCCCGCATGGGACGAGATCGAAAAACATCGGTACTCAACGGCAACAATCAATTACATGAAGTACCAAATGTTTATGTAACGGATGGAGCGTTTATGACCTCAGCCGCCTGCGTAAACCCTTCATTAACGTATATGGCCTTTACGGCCAGGGCTGCAGACCATGCAGTCAATGAACTTAAAAAAGGAAATATATAATGGATAGAAGAAAAGCACTCAAGAATATGGGGCTGTCACTTGGTTATGTGGTGGCCACCCCAACATTGCTCGGTATCGTACAAAGTTGCAAGCAAGAAAAAGTTTTGACATGGACTCCTGAGTTTTTCTCTAAGGAACAAGGCGCTGTGTTGACCCAATTGGTAGATATTATTTTACCGAAAACCGATACTCCCTCCGCTTCTGAAGTAAAAGTCGATATTTTTATTGATCGCTTCGCCGTTCAGGTAATGGAAAAAGAGCAACAGAATTTCGTAAAAATGTCCATGGGAAAATTTTTTGATAAAGCCTTGAAAGATGCTGGGAAAGAGAAAATCGAAAACCTTACCGCTGAAGATTTAGAACCCGTTCTAGCGGCAGCACTTAAAGTTACCAAGGAAGATGAGGTTAAATATTTTGATATAATCAATTCTTACAATGAGTCCGTCGCCCAAGAAGAGGAGACTCAGTTAGATGATAACGTTTCACGATTTGCCTTTGCGAACAACCTAAGGGGAATGACCATTTGGGGCTACAAATCTTCAGAATTTGTCGGGGAAGAGGTTTTGGCCTATCTACCGGTTCCTGGAGAATTCATTGCCTGTGGCGACCTTCAAGAACTAACGCAAGGAAAAGCCTGGTCGTTGTAAATAGTTACCTTAAACAAATTTGAAAGGAGTTAAAGGAATCTATGTACAACCTTTAACTCCTTTTTTTCTACTTTACTTCGAGAACACATAGTATTATAATCAACCTTTTAGACCCTTTAATAGTAACATCACTATGAAACGAAGAAATTTTATACAAAAAACGGTACTTACCACCGGAGCCCTTTCTACAGCCGGAATTTTCGCGAATGCAAACGAGCTATTGACAAGTAACGATGCCCACAAGTTCAACTTAAAATATGCCCCACATTTGGGCATGTTCAAGCATCTTGCAGGGGAGGATCCGATCGACCAGATCAATTTCATGGCCGACCAGGGATTCACGGCTTTTGAAGATAATGGAATGATGGGGCGCGATGTAGCCCTACAGACAAAAATGGGGGAGACATTGGCCCAACGAGGCATGACCATGGGGGTTTTTGTGGTAGACAAAGGCGGCAATATGGCCAATACCCTAGCAGCAGGGAAAAAAGAACATATAGATATCTTTTTAGATGGATGTAAAAGGGCAGTAGAGGTCGCCAAACGCGTTAACGCAAAGTGGATGACCGTAGTACCAGGCGGTTATGAAAGAAATTTGCCCATTGGTGTACAAGACGGAAATGTGATCGAAGCCTTGAAGCGAGGTGCCGAAATCTTTGAACCCCACGGACTTGTCATGGTTCTTGAGCCGCTCTCTGACTCTCCCGATCTTTATTTACAAAACTCAGACCAGACCTATATGATCTGTAAAGGGGTCGATAGCCCCTCTTGTAAAATATTGTTCGATATCTACCATATGCAAAAGACCGAAGGTCACCTTATCTATAATATGGGACTTACATGGGATGAAATCGCCTACATTCAAATTGGTGACAACCCGGGAAGAAAAGAACCGACTACAGGAGAGATCAACTATAAAAATGTCTTTAAATGGATCCATGAAAAAGGCTTCAAAGGGGTCTTAGGAATGGAACATGGCAATTCAAAAGAAGGCAAAGAAGGTGAGCAGGCCGTAATCAATGCCTATAAACAGGAGGATAGTTTTTTATAATTACAACTAGTATAATAAGCCATTTTCTTTTTTTTTAGTAGGATATTACTTTATCATTAATTTAGTCAAGCGTGCCGACTGCTTAATTAAATACGTTAAACTACACGATTTAGCGTTATTC
>JBATIN010000498.1:0-1796 GCA_049667765.1 Flavobacteriaceae bacterium | reverse complement strand
GTTGGTAAAATCGGGGAAATTACATTCGCCCGGCCATACCTTGCCCCTCATATAAGGACCATCACCCCGCTTACAGAAGTAATCATTGTCAACAGCTTCTTTGTATACCCAGTAATCTGGATCCACTTTGATTCCGGGGTCGATCATGACCACGGTCTTAAACCCATCTTCATACAATTCGCTTATCATTCGCTTAGGATCGGGAAACAGGGTCTTGTCCCAAGTGAAGCATCGAAATCCATCCATATAATCTATGTCCAAATAAATCGCATCGCAAGGAATCTTCAATTTTCTAAATTTGGACGTTATATCTTTTACATTCTTTTCAGGAAAATAACTCCACTTTGATTGGTGATACCCCATGGCCCACATCGGCGGAAGCTCTGGGGTACCCGTTAAATTGGTATACGCTTTTACGACTTCCGACATTTCGGGACCATAAAAGAAATAATAGTTCAACTCGCCCCCATCGGCCCAAAAACTGGTTACATTTCTTCGTTCGTGGGCAAAATCAAAATAGGATCGAAAGGTATTGTCAAAAAACAGGCCATAAGCTTTATTGCTGTGTAAACCTATATAGAACGGTATTGCTTTGTACAAGGGCTCTTGATCTTTACCGTAAGCATACTGGTCGGTACACCAGTTATTTACACGCTTGCCCTTAAGGTTTGAATGGGTAGCTTTGTCACCCATACCATAAAAACT
Source organism: Flavobacteriaceae bacterium (assembly GCA_049667765.1). Lineage (GTDB taxonomy): Bacteria > Bacteroidota > Bacteroidia > Flavobacteriales > Flavobacteriaceae > JBATIN01. The sequence goes on along the minus strand of JBATIN010000498.1, from coordinate 1,091 downwards.
TTCGGCATTTTGGGTTATTTTACTCATTTTAACGGTGTTGCCACCAAATTCATAATTTTCTTCCCAGTGAAATCCAAGCTCGTCTTCATTAATAATATTGCCTTCTACATCGGATATTTGAATGCGAAGTGTTTTTTTATCGATCAGCACTTTAACCTTGGAAGTAACAACCAAATACTCGGTTTTTGTTTCTGTAACTTCCAACTTGTTATAACCATGTGTTGCAGTGTCGCTTACGGCATACGAGAAATCAGGCTGAAAAACTTGTTCTGTTGCATATCGGAACCTTAAAAGGCCATCTTGAAGTACGGTCAACTCTAAGATTACTCCGTTCTTGGTGGTAAAATATAATTTATGGGTATCGCGGGTATAGTTTATAATCTGGTTCGGATAAAGATTTCCTTTATACTCCAGTTCAGTATTTGTAATCATAAATGGTTTCTTTGTTTAGATCGCAAAAAAAGACAATACGGGGTGATTTTAAAAATATATCGACATAAATTGCCAACTTAATCGTTTTGAGGGTTAATTATTGTAGAATGATTACACCTAACGGGGGAATGGTAACTTCAATGTAATTTTTTTGCCCGTGCCATTCAGTCTTTGAAGTCATAATAGTTTTGTTTTCTACACCACTGCCCCCGTATTTTGGGCTGTCACTATTAAAAATCTCCTTGTATTTTTTGGCCTTGGGTACCCCAATACGATAATTTTCCCTTAGTACGGGGGTAAAATTGCAAGCGACGACCAAATCATTCTTGGCGTCATGGCCTTTACGCATATAGGTCAGCACCGAATTTTCATGATCCCCATAATCGATCCATTGAAAACCTCCCGAGCTAAATTGCTTTTCGTACAGGGCCGGATAAGACTTATACACTGAATTTAGCTCTTTCACCAATTCCTGCATACCCTGGTGCAGCTCGTATTGGGTAAGGTGCCAATCGAGACTTTGTTGAAAATTCCATTCTGCGGTCTGCCCGAATTCTGCACCTTGAAAAATGAGTTTTGTGCCAGGATGCGTAAACATATAACCGAACAATAATCGCAGGTTCGCAAAACGCTGCCATTCGTCACCCGGCATTCTATAC
>JBATIN010000497.1:0-2394 GCA_049667765.1 Flavobacteriaceae bacterium | reverse complement strand
AGCTAATACCCTAGTGGTCGATGTTTGGTCATCATAAGCATCTAGCAGTTGAACAGGGTTCAGATAAGTGTCATTAACTACATTGTACGTACCATCGGCATTGTAAATGTCTCTGGTCGGGTTCCAGCCATAGGCTGAAGCCACCACGTTACCTATAAAACCTGGATTATCAGAGGCGTTTTCTGCCTCATCTTCGATTTGGGCCACTTGCACGTTGGTATTGATGTTTATCAGATTATCAAAGGCTGACGACTTGTTGTCGAAGTTTACCGAATAGCGCTGAAATCCGGTATTTTTAATAATACCTTCGGCGTTCTGTACACCTAATGATAACCGATTGCTTGAATTTTCGTTTCCAAAAGTCGCTGAAAGGTTATAGTTAGTACTTACACTAGTGCGTAAAAGCGCATCTTTCCAATCATAAGATCTACCACCAAAATCAGCGCTTAAACCCAACGAACTCACTCTTTGAGCATATTGGTCAGGACTTAATACGTCAATGTCACCTCTAAGGCTTCCAAGACTGATGTTTGAATTGAAGTCGAACTTTACATCACCAGACTTCCCGCCTTTAGTGGTAATAATAATAACACCGTTCGCACCTCTAGAACCATAGATTGCAGTTGAAGATGCATCTTTTAATACAGTAATAGATTCAATGTCTTCTTGGTTTACGAAGTTCAAAGCACTTTTAGGAGCAGACCCACCGATTCCTCCAATACCTGCGCCACCTGCTGAAACGTTACCGCCCGCTAATGGAACTCCGTCCACAACAATTAGAGGGTCATTACCAGAACGGATAGAGGTATTACCACGAACGCGAATGTTGATACCACTACCTGGCTCACCATTGGTTTGTGAAATCTGTACACCGGCAACTTTACCACGAAGTGCTTGCGCAGGGTTTACAGCTGCAACTGTAGATAGGTCTCCAGCGTTAACGGCATCAATCGCACCAGTAGCATCTTTTTTGGTAGTCGTACCATAACCAACGACAACCACTTCTTCTAATGCTTGGGCGTCTTCTTCTAAAGTTACATTTATTGTTGATTGGCCGTTTACGCCTATTTCAGTTGTTTTGAACCCTATATAGCTGAACACTAATGTAACGTCTGAGTCAGCGTTCAGGGAGTAATTACCGTCAAAATCGGTTTGTGTACCATTGGTAGTTCCTTTCACAACGACACTAGCCCCTGGCAAAGGTCCATTAGCGTCAGAAACCGTTCCGGTCACTTCTTGAGCCTGTAAAAACCCGAAGCACAGAAATGCCCCGAACAATACAAAACTTTTAAGCAGCTTAATTTTCATAAATTGTGTTTTTAAATTGAGTTAGTAATAATAAAGCAGGTGAAATTATGTAAATTTTATGTTAACACCGTAATAATGGTCAAAAAAGAAGGCACTATAACGGTTTCGTGTTGATAACTTTGTTGGTTTCAAATCTACATTTTTGACAAGGGATAATTATCAAATCCATAAAATTTCAACTTTTGAACTCGAAAAAAATGGTTATTTCGTAATATTATTATTATTATATGGTACTTGAAGTTGGTATGCCAATTATGAAAAAGGAGCAACTATCATAAAGATGAATTTTTATTTCCTACCTTATAGCACCCGTTTTGGTAGATGATTAATTCTAAGAATTGAAAAAGAAAATCACATTAAAGCATATTGCCCGCGAATTGGACGTTTCCATTTCTACAGTATCTAAAGCTTTAAAGAATAGCGACGAAATTGGCCGCGATACCAAAGAAAAAGTACAGGCCTTTGCAAAATTATACAACTACAAACCGAATAATATTGCCGTTAGCTTAAAGAACAAGCAGACAAAAAATATTGGGGTAATCATTCCCAATATAGTCCATCACTTTTTTACAACGGTTTTTAGGGGCATTGAAAATTATGCCAATGCCAAAGGCTATAATGTCATTGTTTGTGTGTCAGATGAATCGTTCGAAAAGGAGGTCATTAATATGGAAATGTTGGCCAATGGTAGTGTTGATGGTTTTATTCTGGCCCTTTCGGGCGGTACCCAACAAAAAAACGATTTCAGTCATTTAAAGGAAGTTGCAGACCAAGGTATTCCGATTGTACTTTTTGATAGGGTCACTGCTGAGATTGACTGCGACAAGGTTTTTATAAACGACAAACAAATTGCCCATGATGCGGTTATTAAACTAATCGAAGATGGAAGAAAGAATATCGCCCTGATTACGACGGAGAACTACTTCAATGTAAGTATGGAAAGGTCCGAGGGGTATAAAGAAGCGCTAAAAAACAAGGGTATAGAACAAAATGAAAATCTAATATTGACCTTGCCTTACGATGTGATAGAAGAAAAGGTAATTGCTGATTTTTTCAAAAGGGGAAAAATTGATGCCGTACTCTGCG
>JBATIN010000496.1:0-4399 GCA_049667765.1 Flavobacteriaceae bacterium | reverse complement strand
TTCTATACCAATGTGGCAAGAAACAAATGGATACTTCGTAGAGACATCGACCGTTTTGTTGGCAAATACATACAGGGTATAAAAATTACCGAATCAGGTATGTTGGCTGCGGCCCACTTGGCAGGTGCCGGCAACGTTAAAAAATATTTAAGATCTTACGGTCAGATGGACGTTATGGACGAATACGGCACAACAATAACCAAATATCTTAAAAGGTTCTCGGGTTATGATATGTCAATTGTATTGCCAAAGAAGAATCCGAAGGTTTAGTTAAAATACTATGTATATATGAAAGTGGACAGGCCCCGATGGAAACATCGGGGTTTGTTTTTTTACCCTTGTATGATGAAGATCGCAGGTCTTTTGTGCAGGTCCACCGGATTGTTTTTCCATTCGGCCACCGTCATTGTTTTAATATATTCAGTGGCAAGGGTAATATCACAGGCAATACATAATCTCGTATTGCCTGATAACGACCTTAAAAGATCATCGATCAATTTGTCGTTTCTATATGGGGTCTCAATAAACAATTGTGACTGTTGTTTTGCTATTGATATTTTTTCTAGTTCTTTCAAGGTGCGCTTTCGATCAGCGGCTTCAATGGGCAAATATCCATTAAAAGCAAAATTCTGTCCTTTCATACCACTTGCCATAAGCGACATTAAAATAGAAGAAGGGCCAACTAGAGGTACCACTTGTATGCCTTTTTCGTGGGCCAATTTAACAACTTCAGCGCCAGGATCTGCTATGCCAGGGCAACCTGCTTCCGATATAATACCCACATGCTGACCTTCAAAACAAGGTTTTAAAAACGTAGGCATGAGTTCAACCTCGGTAAATTTATTCAATACTTCAAGCTGTAGGTCGGGCTGCGATTTTCGGGGGCTAATTTTTTTAATGAACCTACGGGCCGATTTTTCATTTTCAACAATATAGTAATTGGTGCTTTCAATTACTCGCTTGATGGAAATGGGCAAGACCTCTAAAGGTTCATTTTCACCTAGGGTAGTGGGTATTAAATAGAGCTTACCCTGTTGTATATGCTGATTTTTGGCCATGGGTGTTAACTTTCTTTATTGGCGTTAAGGCGTTGTGCAATGGTTTCACAAGCCGCACTGATCATCTGATACACATTTTCGAATCCTTCGTTACCTCCGTAATAAGGGTCGGGTACTTCACTAATACCTATGGCAACTTCATCTAAAAGTAGTTTTACTTTTGATGTCTGTTCTAGGTCGGCCATTTTCAAGAGTGAAGCATAGTTGCTTTTGTCCATGACATAGATACAGTCGAAAGTTATAAAATCGGCTTTGGTAATCTGCCGGCATCTTTGGTGTGCTATTGAAATGCCATGTTGTTTGGCAACGGCAATACTGCGCTTGTCAGGGGCATTGCCAATATGATAACCTCCAGTACCTGCAGAATCTACCATTACCTGCTCTGGGTCTACTTTACTTTGAAGAATACCTTCCGCTAATGGAGATCTACAAATATTACCTAGGCAAACCATCAATATTTTGATAGCCATGAAGATTTATGAGAATTTTTTGGTCAGGTCATCAATGTACTTGCGAAACTGTTTGTCGGTTTCTGCCAAGTTGTCAACCGTCTTGCAGGCGTGAAGTACCGTTGCGTGATCTCGTTTCCCAATTTGGGAGCCTATACTTGCCAAGGAGGCTTTTGTGAATTTTTTAGCAAAGAACATTGCCAATTGTCTGGCTTGAACAATATGTCTTTTTCGAGTTTTTGATTGTAAGGTGGCAACATCCATTTCAAAATAATCAGAAACTACTTTTTGAATGTAGTCTATAGAAACTTCACGTTTGGTGTTTTTTACGAACTTCTCTACCACGTGCTGAGCAAGTTCTATTGTAACTTCTTTTTTGTTGAACGATGACTGTGCGATTAAGGAGATAATGGCTCCTTCTAATTCCCTAATATTGGTCTTAATATGTTTTGCGACATACTCTATTATATCATCAGGCATCTCAACCCCATCACGGTACAATTTGTTTTTTAGGATGGAAATACGCGTCTCGTAATCAGGAGTTTGTAATTCGGCAGATAGACCCCATTTAAATCGGGACAACAATCGTTGTTCAATATCTTGCATATCTACAGGTGCTTTGTCCGAAGTCAAAATAACCTGTTTTCCATTTTGGTGTAAATGATTGAATATATGAAAGAAAACATCTTGAGTACCTGATTTACCCGATAGAAACTGTACATCATCAATAATCAGTACATCGATCAGTTGATAAAAGTGTATAAAGTCGTTCCTTGTATTTTTCTTTACCGATTCTATATATTGCTGGGTAAATTTTTCGGCCGAAATATATAAGACGGTACGTTCTGGATATTTATCCTTGATCTCGACTCCAATAGCATGGGCCAAATGTGTTTTACCTAAGCCTACACCTCCAAAGACCAACAACGGATTGAATGAAGTGCCTCCTGGCTTATTGGCAACGGCCATACCTGCCGATCGTGCCAAACGATTAGAGTCCCCTTCAAGAAAGTTGTCAAAGTTATAATTCGGATTTAGCTGTGACTCGATCTTTATATTACGAATACCAGGAATCACAAACGGATTACGCAGTTCGGGATTCTTCGATTTTATCGGTACATCCATTTCTTGCGGTAACATGGAGCTACGATTGGAACTTGGTATTTTCTCGGTAAATGGTTCGCGATTGCCATAGGTGTTCTCCATACGGATAATGTACACCAATTTTGCCGTTTCACCCAATTCTCGTGTGAGGGCTACTTTTAAAATCTTTACGTAGTGTTCTTCAAGCCATTCGTAGAAAAACTTGCTGGGTACCTGAATACTCAATGCGTTTTCTGAAAGCTTCACTGGCTTGATCGGTTCAAACCAAGTTTTGAATGCCTGCGGTTGGATGTTATCCTGGATAAAAGCCAAGCAATTGTTCCATACGGAATTAGCAGTTACACTCATTGTAAAATTTCCTCTTATTTTTGGTTAGTGTCTTAGTATATTCGATTGAAATTCGGTTGGAGCGTTCCGAATTTCTTGGAAGGCAAATATGTGAACAAAAAAGCTAAAAAAAAAATCTAAACCTATTGAATTTGCCCTTTTTTTTTTGCATGTTCGTTCGCTCGTAATGCAATTCCTTTAAATATATAATTTTTACTTGTGAATCTATGTTTTTTAACAAAATATCTTTACGCGTTCGATATGCCGAAACGGATCAAATGGGGGTCGTGTACCACGGCAATTATGCGCAATACTTGGAGATGGGGCGAATTGAGTGGCTACGACGTTTCGATATTTCTTACAAGATTATGGAGGAAAACGGAATCTTCTTGCCAGTGGTTTCTTTGAATATAAATTATCTTAAACCGGCCCTTTACGATGATCTGATCACGGTAGAAACCAAGCTTATAAAAATACCCTTGGTAAAGATAGAATTTGATTACATAATTTATAACGAAGCTAACGATATTTTGGCCAAGGCAAACACTGTGTTGGCATTTATGGATAAGAAAAGCAAAAAGCCCATGAAATGCCCTGATTATATTTTAAAGAAAATTAATGCTTAATCATTTAAGATTGAAGCTCTAACATATTTTAATTGATTAAATAGGGCTATGGTTTGTCCCATTTCACTCTTTTTGACCGATAAGACAATCTCACAACTTGCTTCCATGGTCTGGGAGGCAATTTCTAATTGATACTGATTTATTAAGCGCATAACACTACTCATTTCGGTGTACCCAAAAGAGAGTTTTATGCTCGCCTTTATCACACGAACAACGATCTTTGAATTTTCTAAAGTCAAATTGGCCGTGGTACGATAGGCGCTAACCAAACCGCCAACCCCTAATTTTACACCACCGAATATCCGTACTACGGCCACTAGGGTGTTTGTCAGATTAAAAGATTGAATTTGACCATAAATAGGCATGCCTGCCGAATTATTGGGTTCACCGTCATCATTCGTCCTGTATTTTTGGTTTTCTACTCCAAGTTTCCAGGCATAACAAACATGGTTCGCGGTATGGTGTTTTTTTCGAAGCGTACCGAGCAAACGCTGGATCTGTGCTTCGTTTTTTATGGGGAATGCATATCCATAAAACTTACTTTTCTTCTCTTTGTACAAGACTTCCGGCGAGGGCCGTATTAATGTTCGGTATGTATCAATCTCTTCTGACATTAAAAAATGACTACTAGTACAATACTTACCACCGCAAGGGCGATACCTCCCCAGTTTTTAGGACTTATTTGTTCTTTAAAAAGTAAAATGCCTAGAAGAGTCGATAAAAGCACGGTTCCTACATTGCTTATGGTAAAGATTACTGAGCTGGCAAACACTTCTGCATTTAGGGCCCTTAGTAAAAAATGGATGGTAAAGTAATTAAATGAACCGAGTATGAT
>JBATIN010000495.1:0-3043 GCA_049667765.1 Flavobacteriaceae bacterium | reverse complement strand
AGTGTGGCCTATATTCAAATTGAAGAGCTCGCTAGTTTGCAGAATAAGGTACTTTTAGACACTAGAGAAAGAGATGAGTTCCAGGTAAGTCACTTGAAAAACGCCATTTGGGTAGGCCACAAAACCTTTGAATTAGATAGTTTAAAAACCAAATTACCCCAAACAGATCAAGAAATAGTGGTCTATTGTTCTATAGGAGTCCGTTCCGAAGATATTGGCGAAAAACTGCAAAAAGCGGGCTATACCAACGTAAAAAACCTTTACGGGGGAATATTTGAATGGAAGAACAAAGGTTACCCAGTTTACTCTTGCGACAACCAAGAAACCGAAAAAGTGCATGCCTTTAGTAAGCATTGGGGTAAATTATTGACCAAAGGCGAAAAAGTATACGAAATACCGAAAGATGTAGAACACTACTAATTCGGTCACTATAGCGACGCCATGGGCCTTATATTTACCAAAAATCAAAAAAACGATAAAAGCACCATTCATTACAGCCTGGTAAACGCCAAAAATCTACTAATTATTTTTACCCGAAACCCAGAGCTGGGCAAATGCAAAACACGGTTGGCCGCAACCGTAGGCGATGAAACGGCACTCGAAATCTATACGTTTTTGTTAAAACACACGGTAGAGATCAGCACCAACCTGAATGTTGCCAAACAAGTATATTACTCCGAACTAATTCCTGATAACGATTTATGGGATGCTCAAGTTTATACCAAAAAACAACAAAAAGGCAACGATTTGGGCGAACGTATGGAACATGCTTTTCAAGAAGGTTTTGCTGAAGGATTTGAGAAAATATGTATCATAGGAAGCGACATGTTCGATCTTGAACAAAATGACTTGGAACAAGCATTTGTCGCGCTAGATACGTCCGATTTCGTACTAGGCCCAGCCTTAGATGGTGGGTATTATCTAATAGGAATGAAAGTACTGGAACCTTCCATTTTTAAAAATAAGAAATGGGGCACGGATACGGTACTAAAAGATACTTTGAACGATTTAAATAAACACAGCTTACATCTATTAAACGTACGTAATGACGTTGACCTTTATGAAGACATTAAAGATGTTGAAGCGTTTAAACCCTTTTTAATTAAACATGAGAATAACTAAAAAACAACTGGAAGAATCGGTGGCCTATCTCGCAAATAAAGGCTTTGACTCCCCTGAAATAGGTATTGTGCTCGGCACCGGACTGGGTAAATTGGTGAATGAGATCCAAAATCCGATTGAAGCTCATTACAACCATATTCCCTTTTTTCCTTTAGCAACGGTCGAATTTCATACCGGAAAATTGATTTACGGAAGCATAGCCGAAAAAAAAGTAGTGGTCATGCAAGGCCGTTTTCATCTCTATGAAGGATATGATTTTTTAGATATTACCTACCCCATTCGTGTTATGCACTTACTTGGCATCAAATGCTTGTTCATTTCAAATGCGGCTGGAGCCATAAATCTTGACTTTAAGAAAGGAGAAATGATGCTGATCGAAGACCATATCAATTTACAGGGCGGTTCTCCTCTAGCTTTTAAGAATGTTGCCGAGTTCGGAAATCGGTTCGTAGATATGTTAGAACCTTATGACCTTGGCATGCGCGAGCAATTAAAAAAAATCGCAACTCGGGAAGGTATACCTTTACATAGCGGTGTTTACACCTCTGTGGTGGGGCCCCAACTTGAGACCAAGGCCGAATATAGAATGTTGAAGATACTAGGGTCAGATGCCGTAGGGATGAGTACCGTACCCGAAGTAATCGTGGCCAATCATTTGAAAATACCTATCGTAGCCGTTTCAGTGATAACCGATGAATGTGATCCAGACCATCTTCAACCCGTCAATATTCAAGAAATCATTGAAATTGCCGGAAAAACAGAACCAAAAATGATCAAATTATTCACGGAATTAATAAAAGCGATAACCCCATAATACCCGAACAGGGCTCGCAAGAACAAGTTTGAACCGCAAAGCTCTGGGTAATTTATAATTAGAATACCGATTGCTTTGCTATATTGCGTTGACACCCATTCACTATAAAAACAACATATGAGTTATTTAGATGCAACCAACACGCTTTACAAAGAGGCCGCTTTGACGCCGGATGTTGGCCTTTGCTGCACCACCAATCCTATTTGGCAATTTCCTGGGTTATCGATACCCAAAATTATGCAAGAAATGAACTATGGCTGTGGCAGTACTGTTTCGGCACAAGATTTGGTCAATAACCCAAAAGTTCTTTACGTAGGTGTTGGCGGGGGAATGGAATTATTGCAGTTCGCCTATTTTTCCAGACAGATTGGGGGTGTTACGGGGGTAGATGTCGTGGATGAAATGCTAGAAGCTTCCAGAAAAAACTTTTTGATCGCCGAAGAAGAGAACGATTGGTTCAATAGCAACTTCGTAAACCTGGTAAAGGGCGATGCTTTGCAACTTCCAGTAGATGACCAAAGTATTGACGTAGCCGCACAAAATTGCCTGTTCAATATCTTTAAAATTGAAGACCTTAAAAAAGCAGTGGCCGAAATGTACCGTATCCTAAAGCCACATGGTCGATTGGTCATGAGCGACCCAACCTGCGAACAGCCCATGAACGATGAATTGCGAAATGATGATCGCCTACGGGCGCTTTGCCTTAGCGGCAGTATACCAATTAAAGATTATGTAAAAGTATTGACCGATGCAGGTTTTGGCACCATCGAAATCAGAGCCAGAAAATCATATCGGGTATTATCGCCCAACCACTACCCGACCGATGACCTTATTTTCATAGAATCCATTGAAATAGCGGCGATTAAAGACCCCGTACCTGCCGACGGTCCCTGTATCTTTACCGGAAAAACCGCTATATATTATGGAGACGAGCCGTATTTTGATGATAAAATGGGGCACGTACTTATGCAAAACCAGCCCATTGCCATTTGCGATAAAACGGCCGCTGCTTTGGCAAAAATCAACGGTCAAATTCATATTAGTGAAAGTACCTGGCACTACAACGGCGGGGGATGTTGTTAAAAATTGACCAGCTATGTCATTAAC
>JBATIN010000494.1:0-8528 GCA_049667765.1 Flavobacteriaceae bacterium | reverse complement strand
CCTTTATACATGTTGGAGAAAACTTGATTAAAGACGGAAGATTGGGTTTTCTAAACAAAATTATTCTGACCCCATCGCATCATCGGGTGCACCATGCAAGAAATCCGCTATATATGGATACTAATTTTTGCAACCTACTCAACATTTGGGACAAGGTTTTTAAAACCTACCAAGATGAAGATGACCGTGTTAAAATTGAGTATGGAATTACCCGAGAAATGAATTCAGGGAATTTTTTAGATGTGTATTTCGGAGAAATCGTGGCCTTGGCAAAAGATGTGGCAAATGCGCCGGGACTAGTAAACAAATTAAAATATATTTTCATGCCCCCCGGCTGGCATCATGCTGGCGACCATAAAACCGCAAAACTAGTGCGTCAAGAGTATTTGAATGCTAAGTCGGCATAATTCTTTCAATTTCGAGTTTCCGACAGATTTTATTTTTTGATTTTCCTAAACCAGCAAAATGACCGACATTGAAATTGCCCGTAAAGTGCAGCTAAAGCCTATTGCCGAAATAGCCCAAAAGTTAGGTATTCCTAAAGATTTCATTGAGCCATATGGCAACTATAAGGCCAAAATACCCATTCGCTTTATTGATCAGAACAAAGTTGCCGAATCGAATTTGATTTTAGTATCGGCGATTTCACCTACTCCCGCTGGAGAGGGAAAAACAACGATGTCCATCGGGTTAACTGAAGGATTAAACCGTTTGGGAAAAAAGGCCATTGTGGTCCTTCGAGAACCTTCATTAGGCCCTGTTTTTGGCATAAAGGGCGGTGCGACTGGGGGTGGATATTCGCAGGTCTTGCCAATGGAAGACATCAACCTTCATTTTACTGGGGATTTTCCGGCCATTGAAAAAGCGCATAACCTTTTATCCGCGTTAATTGACAATAACATCCAGAACAAGACTAGTTCGTTAGGGCTTGATCCAAGAACAATTACATGGAAGCGTGTATTCGATATGAACGATAGGTCGCTTAGACAAATTATAGTAGGTTTGGGAGGTACGGGCTCGGGTATTCCAAGAGAAACAGGGTTTGATATTACCGCAGCATCTGAAATCATGGCTATTCTTTGTTTGGCCGAAAACCTTGCCGACCTTAAAAAACGATTGGGCAGCATATTTGTCGGATTCACTTTTGACAAAGTCCCTATTTATGCGCGGGATCTAAAGGCCCAAGGGGCTATGACTGTTTTGTTGAAAGATGCCATTAAGCCTAATTTGGTTCAGACTATAGAAGGGAACCCTGCGATTATTCATGGAGGGCCTTTTGCCAATATTGCACAAGGCACCAATTCAGTGATTGCCACACGTATGGGCATGACATTTTCTGAGTATACCGTAACCGAAGCCGGATTTGGTTTTGATCTTGGTGCAGAAAAATTTTTTGATATCAAATGCCAAAGCGCCGGACTTTCACCTAAAGTCGTGGTGCTAACAACTACGGTTAGAGCATTAAAATACCATGGTGGTGCTTCTTTGAAGGAGCTCAAAATTCCGGATTGCGTCGCATTGAAAAAAGGAATGCCTAATCTAGAGAAGCATATTGAGAATATCAAACGTTTCAATATAAAACCTGTCATCGCTATCAACCAGTTCAGTTCCGATTCCGATGAGGAGCTAGAATTACTTAAAGCCATGTCTGAAAAAATGGATGTACAGGTCGCAGTGGCGAATGTTTGGGGCAAAGGCGGGGAAGGTGCTATTGAACTTGCAAAAAAGGTGATTGAAATTGCCGAAAATACGACACATAAGTTTACGCCGCTCTATAATTGGAAGATGACGGTCAAAGATAAAATAGAGGCCATCGCGACCCAAATATATGGAGCGGAACATGTAGATTATACTGCACAGGCATTGAATGACCTGAGAAAAATACATGATCTGGGATTGGACGGCCTTGCCGTTTGTATTGCTAAGACCCAGAAATCGCTTTCAGATAACCCTAAATTATTAGGAAGGCCAAAAGATTTTATAATTACGGTAAGAGAGATAGAAATCGCTGCTGGAGCCGGATTTTTAATTCCTATAACAGGAAACATTATGCGAATGCCCGGTTTACCAACGCATCCTTCATCTGAAAATATCGATGTTGATGAAGAGGGAAATATAACAGGGCTTTTCTAATCAAATTTTATAACCCAGCTATAGTTTTAATTTCACTGATTATCCTATCTCCTAACGCATCCGCTTCAGCTTGACTTTTTGCTTCGGTGTAGATTCTGATTATAGGCTCGGTATTCGATTTTCTCAAATGCACCCAGTTTTCGGCAAAGTCTATTTTCACCCCATCGATAGTCGAGAGCTCTTCCTCTTTATATTTTGTAGCCATAGATTTAAGAATTCCATCTACATCAAGGCCCGGGGTCAATTCAATCTTCTTTTTCCCCATAAAATATGAAGGATACGAAGCTCGAAGTTCGGCAACGGTGCCACCGCGTTCGGCCATCAACATTAAGAACAAGGCCGTTCCGACCAAAGAGTCGCGACCATAATGACTTTCCGGATAAATTATACCTCCATTGCCTTCACCTCCGATAATGGCTTTGTTGGCTTTCATTTTAGTTACTACGTTTACTTCGCCAACTGCGGCAGCTTCGTAGGTTCCCCCATGTTTTTCAGTAATATCACGTAACGCACGAGAAGACGAAAGGTTGGAAACGGTATTGCCCTTTGTTTTACCCAACACATAATCGGCACAGGCGACCAAGGTATATTCTTCGCCGAACATCTCGCCATCATTGCTGATAAAGGCCAAGCGGTCTACATCGGGGTCGACTACGATCCCGAAATCCGCTTTTTCTTTTACGACTAGGGCACAGATATCTCCTAAATGTTCTTTTAGGGGTTCCGGGTTATGCGGAAAATGACCTGTAGGGTCACAATATAATTTCACTACTTCGACGCCCAAAGCCTCCAAAAGTTTAGGGATTGCTATGCCACCGGTAGAATTTACGCCATCAACGACTACTTTAAACTTGGCTTTGCGAATGGTGTCGGCATCGACCAAAGAAAGGTTTAATACTTCGTCGATATGAATGTCGATATAGGCATCGTTTCGAGTGATACTTCCCAAGTCATCAACCTCAGAAAAGTCAAAAGATTCTTTTTCGGCGATTTCCAGAATTTTGGCGCCTTGGGCCGCATCTAAGAATTCCCCTTTTTCGTTCAGCAATTTTAAGGCGTTCCATTGTTTAGGGTTGTGACTGGCCGTCAAGATAATGCCCCCATCTGCCTGTTCCAATGGCACGGCGATCTCTACCGTGGGGGTTGTGGAAAGATCAAGATCGATAACGTCGATGCCTAGCCCTACTAAAGTGGAGACCACCAAGTTTTGGATCATTTCACCAGAGAGTCGGGCATCTCGTCCGATCACCACTTTCAACGCTTCTTTCTTTGAATACGCTTTAAGCCATACGCCGTAAGCCGCAGCAAATTTAACCGCGTCTATAGGGGTAAGGTTGTCTCCAGGCCGTCCTCCAATAGTGCCTCGTATTCCAGAAATCGATTTGATAAGTGTCATAGTTCTTTATAAATTTATTCTGCAAATATAAACGGATGATGTAGAAACCTATTGCGCTTCTTTGTAAATTATGCCAATGAATTTTCTAGCACATATTTATCTTTCTTTTGGCGATGATCAAATCACCCTTGGTAATTTCATTGCCGATAGTATAAGGGGCAACAAGTTTGAGCATCTGCCGCCCAGGGTGCAACAGGGTATTTTTTTACATCGGGAAATAGATACCTATACCGATGCACATGAAATTCCTAAAATAAGCAGTAAGCGACTCCATAAAAACTATAGCCATTATAGTCGTGTAATCGTTGATATTTTTTATGATCATTTTTTGGCCAAAAACTGGCAACAGTATAGTGACACCTTATTAGAAGTGTTCGTGGAGAATTTTTATGATCTGCTTGAAGAACATTATACCATTTTACCTCAAGGGGTAAAACGCATGATGCCCTATATGATCGCCGATAATTGGATCTACAACTATTCCAAAATGGAAGGCATTGCTAAAGTGTTGACCGGTATGAACCGTAGAACAAGCAACAAATCGAAAATGAACTTTGCCATTCTGGACCTTGAAGAGCACTACGATGCTTTTGAGGCAGAGTTCAGTGCTTTTTTTGAGGAATTAACAACCTTTACCAGGCAAAAATATTTATCGATTGAAAAGGTCTAGCCTATCCCGATTATCATAGCGTAAAGAATTAAAAACTATAATTATTTTACTAAAATTCAAAAGTATGTATGATAGACCTGCTTTAGAACAAACTTCAAAGCGATAATCAATCAGTTATTATGTACACAAAAAAAGTTTACCGAATTAAAGACATGGTGAAATGGACTCGTTTTGAGACCTTTTCATTTCTGGCCATTATAACAGTATTTGTAGCCCTGTATTATTACTTTGATCTGGCATGGTTGAAAATTCCATGGACACCCCTGGCATTGATCGGTACCGCGGTTGCTTTTGTAATTGGATTTCAAAACAATTCTGCTTACGGAAGAATTTGGGAAGCACGGAAAATTTGGGGAGGCATTACGAACACTTCAAGAACTTTTGGTTTGTATGTTCAAGATATGGTAAGCAATGAATATGCAGCAGATAAGGTTTCAAAAGAAGTATTAAAACTAGAAATTAAAATATTAACCTACAGACATATTGCCTGGATGACCGCCTTAAGACATGCCATGCGAATTTCTAAACCTTGGGAAACGGTAATGCACGAAAAAGCCAATAAAGAATGGAGCACCATGGTAAGTCCGCCTGAATGGCATTCAAGCCTTGATGAAGACATGAAACCCTATCTTTCCGATCAAGATCTAGAATATGTTTTGAGCAAAAGCAATAAACAAACTGCGGTGCTCTACTTACAATCCCATCACCTTAAACGATTAAAAGAAAAAGGGTTGCTTTGGGAGTTTTCTTTTTTGGAACTAGAGAGCGTTTTACAAGAACTACTCACCTTACAAGGCCAATCCGAGCGCATCAAAAATTTCCCTTATCCACGTCAATTTGCAACTTTGAACCATTATTTTATGTGGATTTTCGTATTGTTGTTACCGCTGGCAATTGTACCGCAATTCGCTGAAATAGGTAATGATATAACAACTTTACACCCTACCGTTGGCCCCCTTTTTATTTGGCTTTCCATTCCGTTTTATGTAATCGTAGCTTGGATTTTTCATACCATGGAAAAAATAGGTAGAACGGGAGAAAATCCGTTTGAAGGCTCGGCGAATGATGTTCCCATTTCAACAATGGCCCGTGGAATAGAAATTGACTTACGACAGAATTTAGACGAGCCATTAGATGATATACCGAAACAATTTCCTGTAATTTATGACACGCAAATGTAAAAGGTATTAAAGAACTACGTATAAAAAAGAACTAGGCCGAACCTATGGTTCAAATAAACGATAGATTCTTACCGCCAACACTATTATATTTATAACCAAACAACAACCAAAAACGAACCTATGAAAAAAATAATAACCCTTACGCTACTGCTTTTCGTTTTTATAAATTGCAAAAAGCAGCAAGCGGGTCCTACGGGTCTGGTTACCGAAAAAGCGATGGTCGTTTCGGCAAGGGTCGAAGCTTCGACCATAGGGTCCGATATTATGGCCAAAGGGGGCAATGCCTTCGATGCCATGGTCGCAACCGAAATGGCTTTGGCGGTCTCCTACCCTTTTGCGGGAAACCTTGGTGGTGGCGGATTTATGGTCTATCGCAAAACCAATGGGGATGTTGGTTCTTTGGATTATAGGGAAAAAGCCCCTTTATCAGGACATAAAGACATGTATTTAGACTCTTTGGGCAACGTGATACCCGAGATGAGCACCAAAGGAGCCACGGCAGTCGGGGTACCCGGTACCGTTGCAGGCATCATTGAAGTACATAAAAAATTCGGGAAGCTACCCTTAGCAGAAATTTTAGAACCCGTAATCGCCTTGGCGGAAAGTGGTGTGGTGGTGACCAAAAACCAAGCGCAGCGATTGGAAAGTCAAAGAGCAATTTTTATAGAGGTCAATGGCGATAGTACTTTTTTTGCCAAACCTTATAATGAAGGTGATAAAATAAAATATCCGGCCTTGGCGAATACCTTAAAAGCCATTGCGAAAAACGGACATGATGGTTTCTATAAAGGCGAGGTGGCCAAAACATTGGCCAGTTTTATCCAAGAAAAGGGAGGGTTTGTTACCGAAGAAGATTTAGCAAAGTACCAAGCAATATGGCGCCAGCCCATTATTTTCAATTATAAGGACCTTCGAATCATCTCAATGAGTCCGCCTAGTAGTGGCGGGGTGACCATCAACCAAATTTTTAAGATGATCGAACCATACGACCTTTCTTCCTTTGGGCACAACTCCGTCGAAACCATTCAAGTTTTCACAGAGGCTTCCCGCAGGGCCTATGCTGACCGAAATTACTATTTAGGTGACCCAGACTTTGTGGACATTCCGTTAGATGTATTACTGAGCAATGGGTATTTGAAAGAGCGAATGGACGATTTTTCCTTTGAAAAAGCAACAAAATCAACTGATGTAGCAGCCGGTACCGTCGAAATAGTTGAAAGCATGGAAACCACCCACTACTCTATTGTTGACGCCGAGGGCAATGCAGTATCGGTCACCACTACCCTTAACGGGGCCTATGGCTCGAAACTCTACTGCGACGAGCTTGGCTTTTTCTTGAACAATGAAATGGATGATTTTAGTGCCAAGCCCGGGGTGCCCAATATGTTCGGACTTATTGGTGCAGATGCCAACAGGATTGAAGCCGAGAAACGCATGTTGAGCAGTATGACCCCGACCATTGTAGAAAAAGAAGGTAAATTATGGATGGTTGTCGGCACCCCGGGTGGATCCACGATCATTACTGCTGTAGCACAGACCATTTTAAACGGGTACGAGTTCAACATGAGTATGCAAGAAGCAGTGAACGCCCCAAGGTTTCATCATCAATGGTTGCCGGATGCAGTGATCTTTGAACCAGAGGGTTTTTCGCCAGAACTTATTGAGCAACTTAAAAACAAAGGCTATCTTATAAATGAAGAGCGCACGCCAATAATTGGTAAAGTAGACGCCATTCGTATTTTGCCCGATGGCAAACTAGAGGGGGGAGCCGATAAACGTGGTGATGATACGGCTGTAGGGTTTTAAATAAGAAGCCCCTAGCCCTCGAAGGAAAAATCGAAATAATACCAATACTATCCGGAAAATGTTCTTAAGTGAATGAATAGACTTTTTAAAATAGCTCTTACACTGATACTATTGGCCATTGTGGTCTTAGGAGTAATATATCTGGTTTACAACAAACCCCTGCCTTCGGGAAGCAACCCAGCTGCGGCAGACGCTTTGGCCAAAAAGATGCTTACGGCCTTGAACTATGAAGCCTATAGCGACACCCGGTTTCTCGAGTGGTCGTTTGCTGGCGGTGAACATGAGTATAAATGGGATAAGTTGAATGGCAAGGTTGATGTGAAATGGAATGAAAATCTAGTTCGCTTGAATTTGGTCGAGCCATCAAAAACCACGGTCTTAAAAGAGGGTAAGACGGTGGCCGGTAATGCTAAAACTAAACTGATCCAAAAAGCAACCGATTATTTCAATAACGATTCGTTTTGGCTCGTAGCGCCCTATAAGGTTTTCGATAAAGGCACCGAACGTAGTATGGTTTTGATGGAAGATGGATCGGAAGGACTTTTGGTCACCTATACGAACGGAGGCACTACGCCTGGCGATAGCTATCTTTGGCAACTTGATGCCAATTATTTTCCTGAAAGCTACCAAATGTGGGTAAGCATCATTCCGATCGGGGGGCTAAAGGCCACTTGGAACCAATGGAAGAAAACCGAAAGTGGTGCCTATTTGCCCGTATCACATCGATTAGGACCAATACCATTAAACATGGGCGAAGTAAAAGCTTATAACTAAAGTTTAAGCTATGAATCAACTTTTATAACTTTGCCAAAAACATATACTGTAATGACCATTTGTTTTTTAACGGATAATACAATAGACAAAGCTATTGATGCACAAATAGCTGAACTGTATAAACATTTGAATGCCAGTATAAAACAGCGTTTGGTGAGCGAAGTGCTTAAAAAGAACCCCAATACCTTGATTGTCGTTTGTAAGGAGGGAAATTTAATAATCGGCATTGCCATGATGGCTTTGTATAAAGTCATTTCAGGCCATAAGGGAATGATCGAGGATGTAGTCGTGCATTCGGATCATCGGGGTAAAGGCATTGGCCGAAAGCTGATGGAAGCTTTGCTTGAAGCCGCTAAAAATCAAAAATTGGATGAAGTACTGTTGTTTTCGGGCCACCATAGAAAGCAGGCGATAAGTCTTTATAAAAGCTTGGGCTTTCAATTAAAGGATAGCGGCCTGTACCGATTAATGCTCGATTGATTAGCTGGCCGCCTGTTTGCTGAACTGATTTTTTAGCTCTTCCATAGACTCTTGTAGCTGTTTTAAGAGTCCTTTTTCGGTAGTGGCA
>JBATIN010000493.1:0-3620 GCA_049667765.1 Flavobacteriaceae bacterium | reverse complement strand
GAAAGAAAAGGCTGATGAAGAGGCCATAACGGTATTTGCCAAAAACCTAAAACAGTTGTTACTAGGGGCGCCTTTGGGCGAAAAAAGAATATTGGCCATCGATCCTGGTTTTCGTACGGGCTGCAAGGTAGTTTGCTTGAGTGCCCAAGGGAGTCTGCTGCATAATGAAACCATTTATCCGCATGCTCCGCAGAATAAAAGTACCGAGGCGATCAAAAAAATAAGCTCACTTTGTGATGCCTATAAAATAGAAGCCATCGCTATTGGCAATGGCACCGCTTCTCGAGAAACCGAACAACTGGTAAAACGTGTTCATTTTAAAAATGCGATCGAAGTATTCGTGGTCAGCGAAGCTGGGGCATCGATCTATTCCGCTTCAAAAATTGCGCGCGATGAGTTTCCTAATTATGATGTAACGGTTCGGGGATCGGTATCGATCGGCAGGCGTTTGGCGGATCCTTTGGCCGAGCTGGTGAAAATCGACCCAAAATCAATCGGAGTTGGGCAATACCAGCATGATGTTGATCAAAACAAACTAAAAACCTCTTTGGATACCGTTGTGGAAAGCTGCGTAAACTCGGTCGGAGTAAATATCAATACCGCCAGTATTCCTTTATTAAGTTATGTTTCGGGAATTGGCCCTAAATTGGCCGAAAATATCGTTGCCTATCGTGATGAAATAAATGGTTTTTCCAGCAGAACAGAGATTAAAAAAGTGCCTCGTTTAGGAGGAAAAGCATTTGAACAAGGCGCCGCCTTTCTACGTATTAAAGACCCCAAGAACCCATTGGACGATTCTGCCGTACACCCGGAAAGTTACCCAATCGTTCAAAAAATGGCAAAGGACAAAAAATTGGCCGTTTCTGAACTGATAGGAAATAAAACAATATTACAAAGCATTGACCTCAATGCGTATTGCACGGCTGACATAGGCCTTCCTACTTTAAAGGACATCGTTCAAGAACTGGAAAAACCAGGTTTGGACACGCGTGAAAAAGCCAAAGTCTTCACATTTGATCAAAATATTAAGTCCATCACCGACCTACGAAGCGGACAGTTATTACCAGGCATCGTAAACAACATTACCAATTTTGGCTGCTTCGTCGATATCGGAATCAAAGAAAGTGGACTGATACATGTTTCGAACTTGTCGGATTCTTTTGTAAAAGACGTGAATGCCCATGTTAGTTTACAACAGCAGATCATCGTAAAAGTATTAGAGGTCGATGTGGCCAGAAAACGCATCCAGTTGAAGTTGCATAAATAGAAAAATATGACCAGTAAACATTCACTTTTTAGCTCAAACCATTCATAGCTTTCTTACTTTAAATTATAGTTGATTCGCACGATTACATCGCTACTTCGATTAAGTGGATGAACTCTTAATAAGTATCGCAAACTGCAACGTCATGTAAATGTTTTACATAATTCCGGTGTTAGTCAATACCTTCCATCCAAATGAATGATAAAGAAGTTGGATATTCGGACTTTCTAGAGATCAATTACAAAGAAGGTCATCCTTACGATTACTTACCTACTCGACAGTTTAAGATCGAAAGAACATCTTGGAAAGAGCAACGAGAAAGTCCTACATACCCATTCAAGGATGGGCACTTCCAATTGTTTTACCTGTAATGTGCCGCCAAGGATAAATTGATTGACCCATCGTTTAGCGAAATTGCTGGAAAATATAAAAATGATACACAATAAGTGGAATTCTTAGCTCAAAAAATAATGCAAGGCGATACAAGTACATTGAGAGGAACAAATAATGCCCACACAGCTAAATTTAGATATCGACATAGTAAAAGTGGTGGTAAAGTGGACCCTAAATTCAGCATCGAATTCAGATTTTAGCTTTTATCCTCAAACAGAAAAGGCTTTCAGACTACAACAAAAACTATTAAAAGATAAAGGAATAGAATGGTATGTCTTGAGAATACATTATATAGACCATGACATCGATTGAGCAAACTCTGATAAAAAGACCGGAAACGATATTGCCATTTTAAAATTTTCAAATTAATTTTAAAAGGAAAATCAAATTAAAGGTTTCATGACCATGAACTGGTATGATTTATTTAGTTAGTTGGCCAATTTTTTTTATGTTACCAGATCAATACTTGCTTTTTAACTTGCGGTTCAAGATAAGCCAGTTAACTTGGATTATGAAACGACTTTAAATTAAAAGACAAAAAGTTATATCAAATCATTTTTTGTCTATCTTTAAATTCTACACTAGGTCGATTAATTACATACTTTAATCGATAAAAGTGTTCAAATACCGACTAA
The DNA here is from genome assembly GCA_049667765.1 of Flavobacteriaceae bacterium. Lineage (GTDB taxonomy): Bacteria > Bacteroidota > Bacteroidia > Flavobacteriales > Flavobacteriaceae > JBATIN01. The sequence goes on along the minus strand of JBATIN010000493.1, from coordinate 1,328 downwards.
ACTAGAACATTATGAAAAAAAAACCTTCTGACCCATGGAAGCTCATATCACTTCCGCTATTTTTCGTTTTTTTATTTTTGACCGGGGTACAAACTATGTATGCCCAAAATACTGTCAATGGTACGGTTTCTGCCGAAGATGGGCCCTTACCGGGTGCCAGCGTGGTCGCCAAGGGTACTACTACAGGGGCAGTTACCGATTTTGATGGAAACTATTCAATTGAAGTTCCTTCGGGCGCAACTACACTGGTTTTTTCGTTCGTGGGGTATGCTTCGCAGGAAGTCGCCATCAACAATCAATCGACCATCAATGTAACCTTGTCTGAAGATGCCCAGGCACTTAGCGAGGTGGTCGTAGTGGGTTACGGTACCCAACGAAAAGCAGATCTTACGGGGTCTGTCGGCTCGATAGGAGCCAATGAAATCGTATCCAAACCGCTTACAAGTCCGGATCAAGCATTGGCTGGTACTATTTCAGGGGTCAATATCACGAATAGAAGTGGTGATCCCGGTGCACCTATCAGTGTTTTGATAAGGGGTGTCGGTACCGCAGGAAAAACAGATCCGTTATGGGTCATCGATGGTGTACCAATTGTACAGACCACAAATCTTTCGGTGAACACTTCATCAACCACTGATTCAAACCCATTAGCGGGGTTGAACGCTAACGACATAGCATCTATAGATGTTTTAAAAGATGCCGCCTCAACAGCTATTTATGGTTCAAGGGCAGCGAACGGAGTTATAATTGTTACCACCAAAAGAGGAAAAAAAGGTGATGCAAGAGTTACCTATGATGGTTACGTTTCCAATGCCAGTTCACGTGATAGAATAAATGTACTTAACGTACAGCAGTTTATAGACATTCAAGGCCAACTAGGTCGTGATTTATCTGCCTTTAATGGTCAACCCAATGTGGACTGGCAAGATCTTGTTTTTAAGAACGGTTTTGTGCAAAATCACAATGTCAGCGTAAGCGGTGGCAATGAAAATGCCAATTATTTTATTTCAGGGGGTTATTTGGACCAAGAAGGTATTGAATTGGCGCAAGGCTTTTCTCGTTTTTCGTTCAAAGCCAATTCGGACATTAAAGCGGGCAAGCGATTAAAGTTTGGTGAGTCGATACTTATCAGTCAGACAGATAGACAGGTACAGAGTGAGCCCGCAATATTTGCAGGATTCAATTCTGCCCTAAACGCTCCTTATTACCAGCCTTTTGGAAGTGGTGCCTTCGGATACAATTTAATTAACTCCACGACAGCTGGGAACGGTGTTACGGCCAACAACTACCTTTTTAATACGGATGATCGTTTTACCACCACCAAATTA
>JBATIN010000492.1:0-4279 GCA_049667765.1 Flavobacteriaceae bacterium | reverse complement strand
TATAAAAATGAAAATCATGAAAAAAGTAGCAACACTTGGTTTAGTATTATTATTTACCTTATCATGCTCCGCGCAATGGGGCAAGAAAGTAAAAGGAAACGGCAATGTAATTACCACTGAACGCTCGGTGGGCGATTATGATGGCATTGGCGTAGCCGGTTGGTTCGATGTAGAACTCGTTGATGGAAAAGAAGGGCAATTGACCCTAAAAGGCGAAGAGAACCTTTTAGAGCATATTAAAACGGAAGTGAAAAATGGAAAACTCTCCATTCAGGTCGAAAAAGGATATAATTTAGAACCTTCATCATGGAAGGATGGAGTTTTAGTAACTGTACCCGTAGAACAAATCAATTCAGTGGCCTTATCCGGATCAGGCGATATTGTCGGTAAAACTACTCTGAAGGCCAATGATTTCAAAACCTCCATGTCGGGTTCTGGCGATATAACCCTTGATCTAGATGTCGATTCGATGTCTGCATCTATGTCTGGATCAGGCGATATTACCTTAAGCGGAAATACCACCGATTTCGATGCCACCATATCGGGCAGTGGAGATATAAAAGCTTACGACCTTTCGGCCGAAAATGTTGATGCGACCGTATCGGGTTCGGCAGATATCAAAGTTACCGCCAACAAAATATTGAGAGCCCGGGTCTCTGGTTCTGGTGATATAAGTTATAGGGGCAACCCAGATAAAATAGACACTAAATCCTCGGGATCCGGTGATATTTCGAGAGGATAGAATAAAAACAATCAAAAAACGAAAGTCTAACTTAAAAGCTCCTTTTTACAAAGGGGTTTTTTTTTGAGGTACTCGCAACAACAATAGAATTCCGACCAAAAAAAACAAGAACAAAAAAAGTATTGCGTATCTCATGGTACTAATTTGATCGACCACTGCAAAAATCACCATCCCGATTACTATACCTATTTTTTCTGCAACATCATAAAAACTAAAAAAGGAGGTAGTATCTTCCGTTTCTGGAAGGAATTTAGAATATGTGGACCTAGCTAAAGCCTGGATGCCCCCCATCACCAAGCCTACCAGACCTGCTGCAATATAGAACTGCATGGGTGTCACCATAAAATAGGCATAAAAACAAAGACAAAGCCAAATGGCATTTACGATAATCAAGGTTTCAATGTTGCCGAATTTTTCAGAGGCCCTTGAGGTGATAATAGCACCTAAAACGGCAACTAATTGAATGACTAAAATACTGATGATAAGGCCCGAGGTTTTTTCTGAATCAGTAACCCAGGCAATTTCTTTCTCCCCAAAATAAACGGCCATCAGCATTATGGTCTGTACGGCCATACTGAAAACAAAAAATGCCCATAAGTACCTTTTTAACCTAAGATTGGTTTTGAGTTGTTTCCACACTAATCTTAATTCCCTGAACCCATTTAAAAGCACATTTCTGGTTACTTTATTACTACTTTTTATACCCTTTGGTAAAACATAAAATGTATATTGGGCGAACAAGACCCACCAGATACCTACTGTAATAAATGAGATTCTCATAGCCTCTAATTTGGCAGAATCCAGTTCTTGTGGGGTTGTTCCAATATCGAAACCAAACCATTCGGGCATCATGACCATTGCCAAATTGAACAACAACAAGAGCACACTACCAATATAGCCCAACGAAAACCCGCGGGCACTAATACGGTCTTGTTGGTCTTCATAGGCAATATCCGGCAAGTACGAGTTATAAAAAACCAGACTTCCCCAGTACCCTATCAACCCCATAAAATAGAATAAAAGACTCCAGTGAATATAGTCTATACTGAACCAATAGAGCCCTATGCACCCTAAGCTTCCCAAGTAACAAAAGAATTTCATGAAGGCTTTCTTATTGCCAATATAGTCGGCTATACCCGATAAAATTGGCGACAAAACCGCCACCATTAAAAAAGTAAATGCCGTAACAACCGAGATTAAAACGGTTTGCTTCATCTGAAACCCAAATGCCAAAACGGGTTCATTTGGAGAGGTAAACAGTGCCGAATAGTATATTGGAAAAATAGATGAAGCTATGGTGAGCGTATATACCGAATTTGCCCAATCATAAAATGCCCATGCATTCAATAACCTTTTGCTTCCTTTACCTGCAACTTCTTTGCCCATACTACTAATAAAAAAACCGCTCCTAAGGGAACGGCTTCTAATATACGATTATTGATAAATCTTATTGAAAAGTTGTTACTCCAAATTTGGCAGCTTCTTGTTTTGCCAAAGGAGCCCATTCAGTTAGGTTCGCAATACGTGTATCGTTGGAAGGGTGTGTACTCATAAATTCCGGCGGTGCCTCTCCCCCACTATTGGCCTTCATTCGTTTCCAGAGTTCGGCCGCCTCATCTGGGTTATACCCTGCAATAGCCATAATTTGCAAACCAATTCGGTCTGCCTCGGTCTCATGGCTTCGACTAAATGGTAACATGCCCAATACGTTAGATCCAAGTCCATAGGCTTGGTTGAAAGTATTTCTTTTATTCGGGTCTTGAATGGCCACGTTCCCGGCAACTGCACCAATTTGTTGTAAGGTTCCGGCGCTCATACGCTGGGCTCCATGATCGGCAAGTGCGTGTGCGACCTCATGACCCATAACCACCGCCGCACCTGTTTCGGTCTGTGTTATAGGAAGAATACCGGTATAAAAAACGATCTTACCTCCTGGCATGCACCATGCGTTCACCGTTTCATCGTTTACCAGGTTATACTCCCACTTATAATCCTTAAGATAACCCGGGTAGCCATTGGCTACTAACCAACGTTCGGCCGCAGAGGAAATACGCTGCCCTACCTTAGTGATCATTTTGGCATCGGCCGTATTTTCTACGACAGCATTCTGGGTCAGAAATTGATCATATTCTGCAAATGCCATTGGAAATATTTGACTGTTCGGATAAAAGTTCAAGACTTTTTTACCCGTAAAGGGGTTTACCTTACATGCCGAAACACTCAGTAAAACCAGTAGTGTTAAAACAATTTTTTTCATTTTAAATAGTGTTTAGTTTTGAAAATTACAAAAATTTTAAACTCCGCTAATGTGCAATTCGGTAAAATCCTTTTTGATTACTATACTGTTGCTATCGTTCAATTTCAAATCTTTTAGGGCAACAGCAACATTATCGACTTCAATTGAGGTTATCTTAAAAGGCAGGCCGTGCAATTTTATTTCAAAATTCTCGTAACTGGTCATGAACGTACCATCCTTAAATTGCTGAAGTATCAGTTCTTTTTCTTTTCCTAACAACTTCATACGTCGTAAACTATACTTGCCTTTTTTATAATCATACCCATCTTGTGCGTCTTCATAGATCAACGATTTTTCTTCGCCCAGTTTATAGTAAACATCCAAAACCAGTTCTTTTAACTCCAATTCACCCACATATTGCTGAATCGGATACTTTGGTACAATAGATCCTTCTTTTACGAACAAGGGCATGCTATCTATATCGGCATCAACCCACTTTTCTTTTCCTCCTTCAATGATTTTGTCATTCCAATAATCGTACCACTTTCCACGTGGGAAATACATACGTCGGCCTTTAGCATTGGGCTCTTGAATCGGACAAACCAAAATTTGCTTACCAAAAATGAACTCATCCGTTCTAAAATGTGTCTGTGTATCTTCTTGATCATAATGCACCAATGGTTGTAACATTGGGGTTCCAGCCACGGTATACCTCCAAAACATGGTGTACAAATAGGGAAGTAATTGATATCTGATCTCTATAAATTTACGGACCACATCGGTTACTTCCTTACCAAATGACCAAGGTTCTTGATCGCCATGATCTCCACTCGAATGTACCCGACAAAATGGGTGAAAAATACCTAACTGTATCCATCTGGCAAACAACTCCCCATTGGGCTGCTCTGCAAACCCGCCTATATCTGATCCTACAAACGAATACCCGCTCATACTCATGCGCTGGGCCTGTACGTTGGCGATCCAAAGATGCTCCCAGGTGGCTACGTTATCACCTGTCCATGTTGAAGAATAGCGCTGTGTACCGGCAAAGGCGGCCCTCGTAATCACAAAAGGCCGTTTAGGATATACATATTTTTTAACCCCTTCATATGTAGCGCGTACCATTTGCATGCCATAAATGTTATGTGCCTTGCGGTGCGAACAGGGGTGGCCATCATATTTATGGCGTGTGTCAAGCGGTGCAGTTTTTGTAGGGACCTCCATAACCGCAGGTTCGTTCATATCGTTCCAAACGGCATGTACCCCGATCTCGGACATAAATTCTTTATACAGTTCAGCCC
>JBATIN010000491.1:0-8594 GCA_049667765.1 Flavobacteriaceae bacterium | reverse complement strand
GCAGGTTCAAGCTCCCTTTCACTGGGAAGCAATTTCAACTGGCGAGCCGTTCGCCATAAACGAATTACCGGGGCGGCCGTAATATCGAACGCGCCGTTGGTCACCTTAGAAATTTCATTGGCCATTTGAAGTACGGTATACAGTTCGTCACACACCTGAACCACTTCGCCGGCTTTACTGCAAAGGGTATTCAGTTCACTGTCTTCTATATAATCACTAAGTATGTTGTTGAGCTCATCGATGCGGTGAAATGCCGCTTTGGAAACCGAATCGGCCTGTAGGCTATCCTCGGCGTAAAAGACCAATTTAATTTGGGTGCCCATTTGCTGATGTTCAAACGCAAACCGGGTTTGGGCATTCAATAATGTAAAGAAAATAAAACAGACCAATCGCAAAACTAGATCCATATGGTCCTTAAATTGATGTGATCTAACTCTTTTCAAAAATCAAGTTGAATTTCACCACCACCTCATCGCCGACGATAACTTGACCGAACATGGCCGTCGGCGGTTCAATTCCAAAATCTTTTAGCACGATTTTTTTCTCGCCCGTAATTTTCAAAGTGTTATTTGATGGCGTTATTATCCCTTCAATCTCGACTTCATTTGCCTGGCCCGCAATAGTCAAGGTGCCCATTAAAACATCTTGGTTTTTTACTTCCTTCAATGTAAAGGTTACGTTTGGGTGTTCTTCACTTTTCAGGGCATCGTGCATTTTCTTATCCATCGTGGCACCGCGCTCACTTTTGATGTCGGCGGCCCGTACTTGAAAATCGATTTCCTTGGGCAAAGGTCCTTCCGTTTTTAAACTACCTTGTTTCGTATTGGCCGTAACCGTCCAGTCATGCACAGTTGAAGTGCCCTCTATCGTCAAGATACTTTCTGGGGAAAGTGAATAGGATTCTTGAGAAAAGCCGAACCAAAACGAAGTGGCCAAAAACAATGTCAACAGTATTTTTTTCATCGTATTCTATTTATTCATTTTATAGCACCGCAATGCCGGGTCGGGGCACGACATAGTTTCCATCTGCTTGTGGGGCATTGGGCATTTTCATGTCCCAAGTCATTTCTTTTGGTACTATAGAAAGTTCAGAAACTTTAGCCTTTTCCAATGCTATGATTTCACCCGATTCTATGGCCATTCGCCCCATAATGGTAGTCATGGTACTTTCTGCCCCATAATGAGTGTTGTTTACATAAGGCCTAGTACCCATCACGGCTCCAATAAATACATCTTGTTCTATTTGGGAAGACGAAGGGTCGTCTTTATCGCGATATTTCCAAACCAAATTTCCTTTAGTATCAAAAATCTGATGCCGTTCGTCGGCACGTGCTTTGGTACCTTGAACACTAAAACCCATTCGATTGGTGCAGTTATCCATCTGACGACATTGTACATGAAGTCTAGTGCCGTCTTTATACTCGAATTCTGCATAGTGATGGTCAAATATTTCGCCGTGATCAGGACCATTGAGCATCGCCCTGCCTCCCATTCCACTGGCCCTTATCGGAAAATCTTTTTTGATCCAATTGATGACATCGATCTGGTGAATGGCCTGCCCGGCCAATTGTCCGCCCCAAAGCCAATTAAAATAGTGCCAATTACTGATCTGATACTCCAGTTCCGTTTGACCAGCTTTTCTAGGATGAACGGTAGCCTTGCCTACATTGTAATACACATCCATAGAAAGAATATCGCCCAATTCTCCATTATGGATCTTGGTGACCAGCTCGTTCAAGGCAATTTCATATCTTGATTGCAGCCCTACGACCACGTTCAGTTTCTTTTCTTCTGCACGCTGCCCTACTTCTACAATTTTACGATACCCTGGCCCATCTACCGCCAAGGGTTTTTCCATAAACACATGCTTGCCCGAATTTATGGCGTATTCAAAATGCATCGGCCGGAACGCCGGAGGCGTAGCCAAAATAACGGCATCGCAATTATCGATGACCGATTTATAGGCTTCAAGTCCTAAGAACCTTTGCTCTTTTACTACTTGAAATTGATCCTGAAAATCTTTGCTGATATTTTGCACACTGACATCGAGCTCATGCTGAAATACATCGCCCATAGCCACCAATTGCACTGATTTAGACGCGGTCAAAGCTTGAAACACGGCGCCTGTACCACGGCCACCACAGCCTACCAGGCCTAATCGTATGCGTTCTTGACCTTGTCCTTTTGCATTGGCGAATAGGGGCATATGGCCAAACACCATTCCCGCTGCCACGGTTTTTGCGGTGGTTTTGACAAAGGTTCTTCTTGAGCTATTATTGTTTTCCATTTTTTTTGATGTACTTGTTAATGGGTTTTTTGGGCCCTCACCATTTCATGCTATTCATCCAAGACCATTTGCCAAAACTTCTTTTGGTCTTCGGCACTGGGCTGCTCGACCGGACTCACCACTCGGAAACCCACATAATTTGAATCGGTAAACCACCAAAAACTTTTAGGTATCTGAGGGTCTCTTTTTTGTTGCTTCAAACTTGATGCCGTTCTTGCCGCCGATCGCAATTTATGTGCATCATCGTCCCAAGAGCCGCCCCGATATACGCGTGGGTGAATAACCGTAGGTACCTTCCAAGGGTTTTTGTTCTCCACGGTGGCATAGGCATCTTCCTTATACTCGTCCAAGGTCCATTCGGCAACATTGCCGTGCATATCGAACAAGCCCCAGGCATTAGGGAGTTTACTACCTACTTTGGCGTATTTATTTCCTGAATTTTTATAATGCACCGCATAAGTATCCAATTCTGCCAATTCCCCGAACGAATAGGGCGTTTGTGTGCCGGCCCTTGCCGCATATTCCCATTCGGCCTCAGTAGGAAGCCGATAAAACTTGCCCGTAAGATTGCTCAGCCATTTACAAAACACCAAGGCCGAGTAGGTGCTCATGCTCACCGCAGGATACCCATCTTTTCCCATGCCGTATGAGGGATCTTCATAAGGTGGACTCGGGCGGCTTATCGCATCGATACCTTCCAATTGTTCGGGGTCCAAAGCTTTGAAAAGTTCTTTGTTCTGTTTAAAAAAAAGTTCAAAAATATCCCAGGTAAGCTCATATTTTCCCATGTAAAACGCATCGACTTCAACTTTCCGTTGGGGACCTTCATCCGCTTTTCGTTCCGTTTCCGAATCAGGGCTGCCCATCATAAAACTTCCTGCAGGTATTTTGATCAGATCAAAAGCGACTTCTGTTTGTGGAATGGTCTGGGAATACACTTCTAAAGCATTTGCATTAGACGCTTTACTTTCTTTTTCTTTTGAGGAGTCGCCTGGCTTAGTTGTTACCGCTTTGCCCGTAGATTTACAGGAAGTGAATACCATGAATAAAATCAAGACAAGGATTGTAAAGGTTCTTTTCATAAAAGGAATGCTAAATACATTGATATTCGTTAAAAATAACATATTTCTTTAGGATTTAAAGAGTATTACTCTCTGGAAGCTTCAAACGCCATCATTTATTTCAGTTGACGGTATTTTCTGATTCGTATTCCATTTATTGGGACTCTTTAGAGGGTCCTTTCCCATTCATTTAAATGCGTAGCAACAAAGGCATCATCATTTAGGTCAGGGTAGTCGACATAGACCCTATCAATTTCCTCAAGCTGACCTTTGGAAAGTTTTTCGTTCTCGTCAAGGCACCAAATACCTTGTAAGAGCCCTTGTCTTCTCAGCACCTCGTGTAGGCCTGCAATACAGCCCTTAAAATTATTCGCTGCATCGAAAAAAGCCGCATTGGCATCCGTAACCGCAATATTAAGGGTCATTAATTCCGATGGAATATCTTTTTGCTGCGATTTAATTCTCTTAATTTGATCGAACATCTCCACTGCTTTTTGTGTCCATACGGCCCAATGGCCAAGTAGTCCGCCTACGATTTTTTTCTCCACCACTTTTCCATTGACATTAATGGAATAGGTAGTAAGTAGGTCGGCAACAATATTATCATCATTACCCGTATACAGGGCAATCTCATTATTTCTGGAAGAGGCACAGACCGCTTTCACCACTTCCAAGGTCTGATACCGATTGAAAGGTGCCATTTTGATTGCCCGTACGTTAGATATCTCGGCAAAAGCTTTCCAAAAATCATAACTCAAGACCCTACCCCCAACTGCTGGCTGAAGGTAGAACCCAAAAACCGGTGCCACTTCGGCAACCTCTTCGGCCCTTAGCAATAGTTCTTCTTCCGACCAATCACCCAGTCCGTTACTGCTCAAAAGCACTAAATCATAGCCTAATTCAGTAGCTAAATTCGCCTCGCTGATCGCCTGATTCGTAGGGCCGCTTACGCCTGCCACTTTAATGAACGGTCGCTGTAAATTTGCCGCTTTCACCTCTTCCGCTGCCAGTTCAAGCACTTTGTGGTAGAGATTGATTTTTGGGTCGCGAATTTGGAATTGGGTGGTATGCACGCCAACGGCAATTCCGCCAGCGCCGGAAGCCATGTAGTATCGGGTAAGCAGGCGTTGATGCTGTTCATCGAGCTTCCGGTCGGCCGTCAAGGCCAAAGGATGCGCCGGAATAACGGTGCCTTGATGCAACAGCTTTATTATCTCTGGATTTAGTTTTTTCATTCCATTTTTAATTTCGAAACTTAGCTTCCTTTTGTATTATTTCGTCGGATTAAAAATTTCCGTCGCGTTGTTGAAAATGGGTAGGCTTGCCCAGCTCCTCCCCTTCAATCTTGACCCAATGTGCGATCATTTCGATCATTTCCTGTAACGTGACCAAGGGTTTTCCGAATGTATCGTAGGCCAAGGCCGCATTGTTCAGCAAAGCATTTTTGGCAGGGGTGTTTTCTAAAACAGGGGTTTTATTAAATTGTTTTCCAAATGTTTCGGCCAAGGCTTGTATTGAAATCGTATCAGGGCCCGTTACATTGAGTTTTTTAGCGGGCGATTCACAGTGTAAAAGGCTGCGAAGCGCATACTCATTGGCATCACCTTGCCAAATTACGTTGACATAGCCCATGGACAGATCAATGGGTTTCTGGTGTTGTACGGCTTTTGCCACTTCCAATAAAATACCATAGCGAAGGTCGAGGGCGTAGTTCAATCGGTATAAGAGCATTTTTGTTGTGTTCTTGATCGCGAAATGTTCAAAAACCCTTTCCCTTCCTAAGCACGATTGGGCATATTCGCCGAGTGGGGAAGGTTTTACCGCTTCCGTAGCCCCACCACTTGCAAAAGGCATAAAGGGATAAATATTGCCCGTAGAAAAAACAACGATATTGGAGTTTCTATACTTTTCGGAAACACGGCCCGGCAGGTACGTGTTCATGGCCCAGGTGAAATGCTCATTACCCGAGGTGCCGAATTTATTGCCCGCCATATAAATGACATTTTCGGCGTCGGGAAGCGCCATCAGACCCTGGTCGTCCAGTAAGTCTACTTTGATACATTCAATTCCAAAATCGGTCAATTCTTGAAAAAGGGCATCGTTCGAAAATCGAGAAGCGCCTATCACTCTTTTTTTACTTCCCGAAGCCTCGATGGCCCTTTTAGCCAACTTCGCCAAACTCGGGCCCATTTTTCCTCCAAGTCCTAAAATCATGATATCGCCATCAAGCTTGGCCATATCTTTTACCAAACGTTCAGAGGGTTGGGAGAGCAAATCTTCCAACTCCGTTATCGTATGTATCATTCTCATTTTATGAATATAGTATAAACGTTCGCTATGGCCAAAACCACCAGGATCAAAAGACCCCCTAACATCAGCAACTTTGCCATCGGCCCTAAGGGCATTGTTTTTGTTTTTGCTTTGTCGAGGGCAATCAGAAAAAGCATCGTGCCGATCATAGGTACCACGATGATGGTAAACCCTTGGGCCATGACGATCAATTGAATGGGCAGGTTACCAAAGATAATGGCGACCATGGCCCCAATTAAAATAACCGACATGATGACATAACGCACCTTCTGGCTCTCTAACTTTCGGCCAATGTTCAGGGCATCGGAAAGCAATACCCCACCAAGGGTGGCATTGCCGATCAATGAAGAAAAAGAAGCGGCAAAAAGACCCATCATAAAAACGGCACTTGCGTAACTGCCAAAAATAGGTTCTAGGGTCTTGCCCATTTCGGTGGCAGAATTCACCTGAATACCTTGGGGATAGAGCACGGAAGCCGCGGTCAATAACACCATTGCCGTTATCATTCCTAGAATGACGATACCTGATATGCCTTCTCGTTCGTGAGATTTCAACTGTGCTTTTTTCCACCCTTTTTCTTGTACCAGATACGACTGGTAGAACGCACCAGCAACTGAAAAACTTGAGGCCACCAGCGCCAAGGTCAAAAATTCAGAGCCTTTAGGAATAGAAAAATTGAATTGCGAAACAATGACGGATAAGTCGGGTTTTGATATGATCAAGGTAATCAGAAAAGAGACCAACATAATAACGACCATCGCGATCATTATTTTTTCTAAAATTCTAAAAAACGAATTAAAAAAAAGCAATGCGATCCCTAAAACAGAAAAAACAAGAATCCACGGGGTTGCCGTTGTTTGGAAAAGTTCACTAAAGACCATTCCGGCCCCTATGGAGTTTCCTGCCTGAAAAGAAGCGGCCACAATGAAAAGTCCAACCCCAATAATCAAACAAGCCCATGTTCCATATTTCGTACGAATGTCTTGCAAAAGGGAGTTATTGGAATACACACCAATACGTGTAGAAACAATGGTAAAAACAGCCATAAACAGTACACAAAAAGGAACTGCCCAAAACAACTGAAATTCAAAATTAGCCCCCAACTTAGAGGCGATCGCTAAACTACCGGGGCCCAATACCAAAGCGGCAGTAATAAATCCGGGGCCAATAAGGTTTCCTAAATTACGTTTTAGATCCGCCATGAAAATTTCTAGTTATTGAAATAGCGCTGAGTTCAAAAGCGCACTACATGAATTTAAATTGTACCACTTCCAAGATATGCATTCCTTCCATAGTTCTAAAACTTTTGCTCATCGTATTGGTCATGTATATTGACTTTAGATTAATTAAATTTTATTAAAATATAGTACATTTGATGAGGCAATCATAAATAGTACGCGATGAAAAACATATTATATATTGCATTTATCTTGTTTCTTTCGGCCCAAACTTTTGCCCAAAAAGAAACCACTAAAGAATTGGAAAAATTTACTGAAATAAAGGCATTTGACCGTATTGAAGTAACTTTAATAAAAAGTAGTTCGAACAAAGACGTAGTTACTGGGGAAGATCGTGATGAGGTTTCTGTTACCTTGAATGACGGGCTTCTAAAAATTAAAATGGAGTTGGACAATCATATGGACGGGGGCGATATTCAAGCAAAAGTCTATTATACCGAAAAACTTACCCTGATCGATTCCAACGAAAATGCCAAAATAAAATCGACCGAGACCCTTACGGGAGATACCCTGAAAATTGCCGTTCAAGAAGCTGGAAAAGTTGAAATGGCCGTGCAAGTGGACCAATTAGAGGTGAAATCGACCTCAGGGGGCGAAATCACATTAACGGGAAAAACCAAGTTTCAAGAAGTCGTTGCCAATGCCGGTGGTAAAGTGTACAACGAAAAATTGAATTCCGAAGAAACTAAAGTTACCGTAAACGCTGGGGGCCGTGCCGATGTTAAGGCTTCACAAAAAGTGGTGGCCAAGGTTCGGGCCGGAGGTACCATTAACATTTATGGCAACCCAAAAGAAGTGGAAAAGGACAAAGTATTTGGCGGAAAGATTACCTTGATGGATTGATCATTGCCCAATTTCCAATGCTTCAAAACCGATCAATTCATTATCTTGAAATTGGGGCGTGACCTCAATAGGATTACAACACACTTCACAATCTTCTATATAAGTCTGCTTGGACTGAGAAACATCGAGCAGCATTGAAATTTCTTCCCAGCAATAGGGGCATTGAAAAAAGTGTTCGAACATAAGTCTAAGTGTAAACAGAAAAGATTATAAAACAAAGATAATAGACGAAAGAGAAATGCCTTGTTCTGGCCTTTAACTATATTATCTTATTGGTTAATCTTTCTACCAACGTTTTAGAAATCGACGTTCAGCAACTGCCCTGTTAGTTGTAGCAGCTGTAGTTCGGCCAGTTTTGCATCGTATTTGGCCAAGTTCTTATTGGTCTGGGCGTTCATTAAATTGATCTGGGCCTGTCTGAACTCAATGGATGTTATTCTACCCAATTGAAATTGTTCTTTCGACCGTTCAAAATTGTTTTCATTGGTGATGACGTTCTGTTCTTGGATATCAAAAATATTCAGGCGATTTTCATAGATATTCAAGGCATTTTGAATGTCGCGATTTACCTCTAGCAGCACTTGTTCTTTTAAAAGTTCTTGATTCTCGAACGCAATTTTAGAATTCTTTACCCTCACTGTAGTTCCGCCACCATCAAACAAGTTCCAGCTTAGTGATGCCCCAAGGACAAAATTACGGGTGTTGAAGTTATTGGTCCCCGGAAAGAAAGCCGAAGCGGCCGACTGGTTTAAATTCCAGCCATAGGTTCCGTTCAGGCCCAAAGTGGGCAGATACCCCGATTTGTTTACCTTAATGTCATAGGCCGTTATGGCCAAATTTTTCTCGGTCTGTAAT
>JBATIN010000490.1:0-5262 GCA_049667765.1 Flavobacteriaceae bacterium | reverse complement strand
GGAGCATCCATTGGCCTTCGAACGGTTTTTCCGGGGCCTCTAACCATCCATTGCGTATGATCAGGTCACCTCTACCATCCCCGTTAATATCTCCAAATCCTAGTCCGTGCTCGTGTTTCCCATGTATGGAAAAGGCTTCAAATTCTCCCATAGCTTTGCCTTGTTCATCCTTTTTTAAACGATACAGGGTCAAGGGGTCGTTAGGGGTATTCGGTACTATTTCAAGTGTGCCGTCATTGTCTATATCCCAGCTTCTGGTCGCTTCTATGTTGCCTGCGTTGGCAATCAAATGTTCGGGCCAAGGATCTTCGTTACCGGGATTTTCCTTCCAGACCAGTTCTTTTCCGAACCATCCACCTGTAATATAATCTAGTAGTCCATCGCCATTGACATCTAAAGGCAGGGTAGAAAAATCGTCGTAGTATTCGCCATAGCGTTTAAAGTCGCCAATTAAGTGCCGGGTTTCATATTCGGGGCCTTCGTACCAAAATGAACCCGAAACAAGATCGGGAATCTTATCATTATTAACATCGAATACGCCTACCGATTCAAAGCTTTCAGACGCTATTTTTTGTTTATTGAAATGTAAGGGTCCAATACTAGTCTCTTGGCCGAACATTAGGCTACCTGCACTAAATAGTAAAAACCCCAAATTCTTTGTTTCTTGCAAATTAAGAAGTTTGATTTTAGTACTGTTCATGAAGTAATGTCCTTATCGGTTGCCTGTATTCGTAAATATATTGATTTTTAAGACATGCCATTAATGGTGGGTTCATTTGAATCTTAAAAAAAGCGTCTTTCATTTACTATGGATTTTCTTTATTGTGCTCCTATTTTATGAATCCCCACCGGCAAAATAATTATCTTTAGAACATGCAAGAATTCCGAAGAAATGTATCGGTACGTGGCGCGGACGATTTTACCGGCATCGACCTCAAAGCGCCGGCCACGGTAGCCGCGGGACCTTTAGGGGTAAAGGAAGCCATGCGCCACGGGTTTAAGGAAATGGGTGTGCTACGTGCTATGCGTGCCCTGCTGGAAATGAACCAAAAAGAGGGTTTCGATTGCCCTAGTTGTGCTTGGCCCGATCCTGAAACACCTTCCAAGGTGGCAGAGTATTGCGAAAATGGGGCCAAGGCTTTGGCCGATGAAGCCACTACGAAACAAATAGGGAGTCATTTTTTTCAGCAAAATTCGGTAGAAGAACTTTCATTGCTTTCCGATTATGAACTCAACAAATTTGGCAGGTTGATAGAACCATTGGTACTTCGACCAGGGAGGGTTCACTATGAACCCATTGAATGGCAAGAAGCCTTTGACCTGATTGCAAAAGAATTACATGCACTTGAAACTCCCGATGAGGCCATTTTTTACACCTCGGGAAGGTCGAGCAACGAAGCCGCTTTTTTATATGGCATGTTCGCCCGTGCCTATGGCACCAACAATATGCCCGATTGTTCCAATATGTGCCACGAATCTAGTGGGGTTGCTTTAAATGAAACCTTGGGTATCGGTAAGGGTTCCGTTAAACTTGAAGATCTATACGAAGCCGAGGTCATTATTGTAGCGGGCCAGAATCCGGGTACCAACCATCCCCGAATGCTTTCTGCCCTTGAGAAATGCAAAAACAATGGGGGCAAAGTGATCAGTATCAATCCCCTTGAAGAATCGGGCTTGATCAATTTTAAAAATCCCCAACGTGTAAGTGGCTGGCTGGGCAGCACCAATATTGCCGACTTGCATCTGCCTGTAAAAATCAATCAAGATATTCCGCTTATCAAATTGATCATTAAGAAATTAGCGGACTTGGATGCCGCTGAGAAAGATATTTTTGATCACGATTTTTTGAATCGTTATGCCGAAGGATATCAAGAGCTATTGAAGGATCTACAATCTTATGATGAGCACGATTTATTAGCGAGAACCGGCGTGTCATTGGATAAAGTGAATCAAGCGGTAAAGTATTTGGAAAAAAAGACAAAGATCGTGGTTTGTTGGGCCATGGGCTTGACACAACATAAAAATGGGGTGGAGACCATTCGCGAATACATTAATCTTTTGCTTTTAAAAGGAGCTATTGGTAAACCGAATGCAGGCACTTGTCCCGTTCGGGGGCATAGCAATGTGCAGGGCGATCGAAGTGTGGGCATTATGCACTTTGTAGACAAGGCGTTGAACCAAAGAATAGAAGAACATTTAGGGTTCAAACCTCCCATAAAAGAGGGATTCGATACCGTTGGTTCCATGAAGGCCATGCATGACGGCGACGCCAAATTTTTTATGTGTCTCGGGGGGAATTTTCTCATGGCGGCTTCCGATACCGAGTATACGGCAAAAGCCATTCAAACCTGTAATCTAACGGTGCAGGTAAGCACTAAATTGAACCGCACCCATTTGGTTACCGGTAGAACTGCGTTGATCTTACCCACTATAGGGCGATCAGAAAAAGATATGAAAAATGGGCACCCAAGGTACTTCACCGTAGAGAACAGCATGGGTCGGGTAACCCAGTCAAAAGGCATTTTAAAACCCGCTTCGGAAATGATTAAAAGTGAGCCTGAGATCATTGCCGAAATGGCACATACCTATTTTAAGGGAAACCACCTGGTAGCTTGGAAGGCCATGGGCGAAGACTATGCATTGATCAGAGAAAAAATAGATCAGGTCATAAAAGGATTCCAGGCTACCGAAAAACGATCTAAAGGCGTTGGCTATTATTTGCCGAACAATGTACGTGAGCTAGACTTTAGCAAGCTGCCTAACGGAAAGGCCCAAGTAACGATCAACAAACTGCCCGACCATCAACTTAAAAGTGATGAATATATGTTGATGACCATACGGTCACATGATCAGTTCAATACCACCATTTATGGGCTGAACGATCGCTATCGTGGGGTTTATAACGAACGCCGGGTCTTGTTTATGAACCATGCCGATATGATGGCCGCAAATCTGAAAAAATTAGATGTGGTCAATATTAGTAGCGATTATGATGGCATCGTACGTACGGCCTTTAAATTTATAGTAATCCCATATGCTATTCCAAGAGGCGACTTAGCGGCTTATTTTCCTGAAACCAATGTTCTGGTACCATACGACCATTTTGCTGATAAAAGTAAAACCCCTATCAGTAAGTCGATAAAAGTGCGTTTGCTAAAGGCAATGAAGCAAAATTAAGGTGCCTAATTTGTTGAATAAAGTTATTTTCTAGAAATGTACTGGGTAAAACTAAAAAGAGCCCGATCAACCAAGACCGGGCTCTTTTACGAGAACACTATATGAAAATGAAAAATTATTATCTAATTAATTACAAGGTAAACTTACACCTGTTTTGCAAGGTTTACAATAAATTGATGCGAGCGCCTTGGTATTTGTTGTGAAGTATTCAAAAACTGTTTTTCAGGGCCTTATTTTCTTTCACTTCTGCAAAAATTCTGTTTGTCTACCATGGGTCATCCGCGGATCAAAGTACGGTATTGGAGAAACTAAAAAGAGCCCGATCAACCAAGACCGGGCTCTTTTACGAGAACACTATATGAAAATGAAAAATTATTATTTTATTAATTACAAGGTAAACTTACACCTGTTTTGCAAGGTTTACAATAAATTGATGTGAGCGCCTTGGTATTTGTTGTGAAGTATTCAAAAACTGTTTTTAAGGGTCTGATTTTTCTTTCAAGACGATGAAATACTGTTTCTCTACCATGGGTCATCCGCGGATCAAAGTACGGCATTGGGGAAACTAAAAAGAGTCCGATCAACCAAGACCGGACTCTTTTACGAGAACACTATATGAAAATGAAAAAATTTACGTCTGAAACAATTACATAGTAAACTTACACCAGTTTGCTGAAGTTGACAATAAATTGATGTAAACGTCCTACTTTTTGTTGTGTACGAAGGGAATTCTGTTTTTTGTTCGATAAATAACATAGGGCAGATATACTTTTATCTTGTATTTAGACGTTGTAAGGGTAAGTAACCTACCCCCTTCTAATTGTTCATGATTGCATGAAAAGAATAACCACCATACTACTACTGTTCATTTTTATGATCTCCTGCTCGAAAGATGCCGACGACGTTATCAATGTCGAGTTGGAAGGAAAATGGACGCTTGCTGAAGTATATTGCTATTGCGGGTTTACCGATAATACCGATTTTAGCACCAATAAAATTACGTTCGCAGGTAGTATTTTGTCCGTTGAAAATTCTGGAGAATATCAATTTTTGAGTAATGCGGCTGGTAACTATACGGTCGATGGTAACCTCATTACCTTTAAAAGTGGGCAGCAATACAGTTATGTAGTCAATGGAACTTTGTTAGAATTAACATTTGTAGATGATCCTGGCATTGCCGACGACGAACTTCTTTTGGTCTTCGAGAAAAGTTAAAAGCCACGATTCACGTCTTCTTAGCCACGTTTGCCGAACTATTTATTGAAAAGCGGGTATGCCCGTAATATCGGCCCCTGTAATCAACAAGTGAATATCGTGCGTACCTTCATAAGTGATCACACTTTCCAGATTCATCATGTGTCGCATAATGCTATATTCGCCGGTAATACCCATTCCACCTAGCATTTGCCGAGCTTCCCGTGCGATTTTTATGGCCATGTCTACATTGTTTCTTTTGGCCATAGAAATCTGTGCCGTTGTGGCCCTACCTTCATTTTTCAATTGACCCAAACGAAAAGCCAGCAATTGTGCTTTGGTAATCTCGGTGATCATTTCCGCCAATTTTTTTTGTTGAAGTTGAAATGCGGCAATCGGTTTTCCGAACTGAATTCGCTCTTTGGCATAACGCAATGCGGTATCATAGCAATCCATGGCGGCACCAATGGCCCCCCATGCAATTCCATATCGGGCAGAATCTAAACAGCCTAACGGCGCACCCAATCCGTTTTTGCCGGGCAACAAATTTTCTTTGGGTACTTTTACGTTGTCAAAGATCAATTCACCGGTTGCCGAAGCACGCAATGACCATTTGTTATGGGTTTCAGGAGTGGAAAAACCTTTCATGCCCCGTTCGACAATGAGTCCGTGAATTCGGCCTTCTTCGTTTTTTGCCCAAACAACGGCAATATCGCAGAAAGGGGAATTCGATATCCAAAGCTTAGCACCATTCAAAAGATAATGGTCTCCCATATCCTTGAATTTGGTTTCCATTCCCGATGGATTTGACCCATGGTTCGGTTCTGTTAGTCCGAAAGATCCCATCCATTCGCCTGTGGCTAATTTTGGTAAATACTTTTTACGTTGCTC
>JBATIN010000489.1:0-2550 GCA_049667765.1 Flavobacteriaceae bacterium | reverse complement strand
GGTGCATCGGCCGCTGAAGTTTATTCGATGTATGCTATCATTCATAAAGCCATGACATCAGATAGTCACAAGGCTTTTGAATGGAGCACCTTGGCCCTAAACATTGACGATAAAAATAATAATACTTTACAATCAAGGGTCGGGTTCATTCATGGATGGTTTATCGGTCATTGGTTAGTACCTTTTAGAGAACTCATTCCGCATGCAGACAGGTCTGCAGATGCAGGTTTCGAGTTAAAGGATGTATTATATGCCTGCTTCAATCTATCACTATCCTTAATACTCAAAAGCGTTTCAGGTGTAGCACTTGAAGAAGTTATCAGTGCCGCTGAGGCTAACCTTGAACGAAATAATCAATTGGTAAGAAATGCAGCATTTCATTTAATTCATGAGAAGCAGGTTGCTAAGGCTTTTCAAGGAAAAACAGATAGTCATACATCGCTTAGTGATGCATATTTAAATGAAGAGAAGGACATAGCAACCATTTGTGAGACAGATATGTATAATCAGATCGGTTACTACCTGATATCAAAATTAAAGCTAAACGTTCATTACCATAACTGGGATGAGGCGCTAGAATGGGGCGACCGAGCGCATCCATTAATAATGGCATTTGCCAATCAACCAGGACATATCGAGTTTGATCAATATTACACCATTGCTGCTCTTTATGCTGCGGAAAAAAGTGATGGTAACGGTATTGAAAAATTGGTCAAGATCGCCGATGAGAAAATCTTGAATTTCGAAGAATGGGCGAAACTTTGTAAAACCAACTTTTCGCACAAGGCACTTATGATAAACGGTATTAAATTGGGCCTATCTGGTGACATTACAAACTCAATTCAATTATTGGAATCTTCCGCAGTAAAAGCAAGAAAAGGCGGTTTTTATCAAGATTGTGCCCTCGCTTATGAACATTTGGCACATCTGAAACATAAGAACAATATTGAATACCGTCAATCATTGCAGTCGTCAATTGACGCCTATAACGAATGGGGGGCAATGGCCAAAGTTAACTACCTGACCGATAAATTTGCAACACAATTCAATACTTAGCACAATTGGAATTTAATTTCTTTTAAGAAGCATCGCGTTCGCATGCATATCCGGCCCAAGCGCCAACATCAATAAATAATCTTTCTCTATTTTTCCATTTGCTTCACACCACGCTAAATTCAACGCATGGGTCGCTACGGTTACATTAGCAAATTTTTCTATCGTGGAGACGATTTGTGCAGGGGGCGGTTTTAGATGATCTTTCCAATAGTCGATCAAAACTTGGGAAGTTTGATGTGGCATAAATGTAACATCCGCAGCAGTTAGATTGTTTTTTTTTAATAGTTCAGTAACCGAAGTAAGTGAGGTAATAGCACCGAATTCTTTAAATCCTTTCAAACCTTCCTCGGTTATTTGGAAAAATGGAGACGAGTAGAGCGACTTTAAACTTCCTTCCGGCGGATTATTTGTGGTAAGTTCATATGCTAAACCAGAAGTATACATACTGCCATAATAAGAAGACTCTGTTACGGTACATTGATCGAACACACTCCATTGTGTGGAATCTTCGCTCAAACATACGACGGCTGCTCCAGCTCCGTCGGCTGCACTGACTGCTTGTGGCGTATGGTAATTCACATTTCTCGACCAATTGCCACCAATACAAATAAGAATAGTCTTTGCTCGTTGACTGCGAATCAATGCATCAGCCATTAGCAGACAAGAAGCATAATTGCTATAATCATTACCTACAGGTATTACCCATGCCCTTTTTGGCAACCCCAATCTTTCATGCACAAGAGAGAGCATGTTGGGTTGTATAAATTGGCTTATTGAACCGCAACCGAGAATCAAGTCTATGTCAGCCGGCTTTTTGTTGGCATTTTTCAGAGCCATCAACGCTGCCGGAAACATCATATCGATAAGCTCCTCACCATCACTTAAAATATGCCTAACCTTATAACCATCAAAAGATTTATCGATATTCGGGATGTTATCCCTTAACCATTTAAAAATTGGGTCATCATTTAGGCGAATCTTGGCTGGAACATGCCAACCTGTACCAATTATTCTAGGAATACTATTTATCATCGGTTATCCATTTTGGTCGTTTCATGCCGAATTTTTCCAGCACTAGTTCAGCCGTTTGAAATGCACCTTCGACCCAAGTTTGATTCGTTGAATAGGCTTCTCCACAGATATAGCAGGGAAAGTTGGGTACCGGTTGAATGATTTCTTCCAATACTTTGGTAGAATCGTATCCTGGATTCCAAAAATGTACTGCACCTCCATAAGGATCATCGCCCCAGTCCATAAAAGCGGCTTCAATAGGTTCGGGTGCATCTTCAATATTATGCAATTCTTTCAGCTGCCGATGCATTTCCAATACCATTGCATGAGGGGCTTTTCTTTCATCCCAGTTCTTGCGTAAGCGTTGAACCCATGGATTTTTTTGGTCTTTAGCTACAATAAAAGGCATTTTTTTTCTTTCGAAATCTTTATTCGAGATTTCTGTTCGAATGTCGCCAGGGCCTAAAGGAATATGTCTAAGAC
>JBATIN010000488.1:0-6371 GCA_049667765.1 Flavobacteriaceae bacterium | reverse complement strand
AGCAGATATCTGTGTCAGGCCATTACCGTCGCCGATCATAAGAATAATATTTTTCGGGGCCTTCTTTTTTCCGTCAGATGCAAAAGAGGGTCGGTATACTTCCGAAAAAACCGAATTGCGATATTCGCGCGATGCCAATGAATTTAAATAGTGGGCACATTCAAAAGGTCTATCCGTATTTATGAAATCAATGCCCAAATGTACAAGGGCCTTCCAAGCTGTTTTTGAATCTGGGGTCGCCCAAAAACGAAAGGGCTTGCCCGTACTTTTGGCTTTTTTTATCGTCGCGGTTACTGTTGTCGAGTCTTCGGAGGTCAATCTTCCTTTACCGTTCCATTTAGAAAAATGGGTGAAGTTTAAACTGACCAAAGCAATTTTATTACGGACGGATGGGTTAGTCACTGCGTCTAAACTCTGATAATCAAAAAGAACATAGTCAGGATAATTCACATACTCCGATGGTTTTGGGCGATTGCCGGAAATAACAAAAGAAAAAGAACTGTCATTTATAACTTCTGGATATTTTTCCAAGCTCTTGATAATCGCATCGAGCGTGGCATACGGTTCAGATTTTATATCGATAAGCAGCTGTAGGTTTTTAGGTTTTTCAAGACCAAGTTCCAAGACTTGTTGTAACGGCTCAAGATAGAGCCTTTCAAAAGTATGAACGGAATCTATCTCATTTGCGCCATGGGCAACATACAGGGTATCCGAAATCAGTAATACATCTGCTTCAATCGAACTGGCCCCTGCCGAAAAGGCCTTCCAAAAAGGTGTATTCTGCTTGTAATCGTTGTGGGAGTGAATTCTAAATTCTTGCCATTCTTGAGAAAAGAGTAACTGAGCGAAGAATATAAAAATTAAGAATAGATTTTTCACGGTAAACTTTTATAATCGATTCCAATACTACAAAAAACCCATGAAGAAGTCGACCGAATACCTCAACAATCCTAATAAAATTAGCGAATTCAAAGAATAGGTGTTAGACGTCGAACATTTGTACACTCGATATAAAACACTTGAATAGAAACCGGTCAACACCCAATTATTCTGAGGCCTTTTCTTCCATTTCTACAGGTTTAATAACCTCCTCATTTTTTTTATCATAAGGTATGGAAGCCAATATATGTTCTATGGCTTCAATTCTGGCCTTTGTTTTTTTATTGGCTTTTATAATGGTCCACGGGGCCAACTCGGTATTTGTCTGTTCGAACATTTTGTTTTTATAGGCGGTATAATCGTCCCATAATCGCAATGCATTTTGGTCCACTTTGCTATACTTCCATTTTTTTAATGGATCTGATATTATGGCCTCGAACCTCATTGCCTGCTCTTCTTTGGTTATTGAAAAGTAGAGCTTAATCAGCCGTATTCCCGATTGAATGATCATGCGCTCAAAATCATTTACCTGATCCATGAATATGCTGTACTGCTCTTGTGTGCAAAAGCCGTTTACGGGTTCCACCACCGCCCTGTTGTACCAACTTCTATCAAAGAAAACAATTTTACCTTCCCTAGGTAATTCGTTGATATAGCGTTGAAAGTACCACTGACCTTCTTCTTCGCTTGTTGGTTTTGGAAGGGCGACCACTTTAAACTCGCGCGGATTCAAATGTTGGGTTATTCTTCTTATGGCGCCTCCTTTACCTGCGGCATCACGACCTTCAAATAAGATTACTATTTTCTCATTGGTTTCCGTAGCCCAATATTGAAGCTTAATAAGCTCTTCTTGAAGCTTCTTTATTCGTTTTTCATAGGTTAGATTGCGCAAAACTTTTGTAGCACTACTATTAGGGTTCAATAAAAATTGTTTTAAGCCCTTATTTGAATTCAACAGTTTTAATTCCTTTTTACGTAATGCTGACATCTTAAATATCGATTTGTTTAACCATTCTATGGTAGCGTTGTATAATATTGGGATCTGGTAATAATATATCACTTGAATCTCCTTTACCTTCATAGTCGAACTTAGAAAGTACATAGCGCATGCTTTCCAATCTTGCCTCTTTCTTATTATTGGTTTTGACTATTATCCAAGGGCTGAACGTGGTATGGGTTTTGCTGAACATTTGTTCTTTGAAGAAAGTATATTTATCCCATAATTTTTGCCCCTCTTTATCGACCGGACTGAATTTCCATAATTTTAATGGGTTTTCAAGCCTTGCGTTGAACCTTTTTATTTGTTCGTCTTTTGAAATGGAGAACCAGAATTTCACTATTTCAACTCCGTCCTCATAAAGCATATGCTCAAATTCAGGTACTTGCACCATAAATTTTTGATAGTCGTCTTCGTTACAGAAGCCCATTACAGGTTCAACTACGGCACGATTGTACCAACTTCTATCAAAAAATACGATTTCTCCTGGATTGGGCAACTCCTTAATATAACGTCTAAAATACCATTGGCCCCGCTCAACTTCAGTGGGTTTGTTAAGGGCGACCACGCGCATAGATCTTGGATTTAAATGCTCGGTAAAGCGCCTAATAGAACTGCCTTTACCAGCGGCGTCACGTCCTTCAAAAATAATGCAGACCCTTTTATTTGTTTTTGCTACCCAACGTTGTAAGTCAACAAATTCTGCTTGAAGTGCCAATAATTCTTGTTCGTATTGCACAGCTTCGAGTAGGGCGGCTACCTCTTCTTCGCTATTATTTTTCTTAATAAGTGAAATAAACGCTGCTCTATCGCTAGCTTTTTTAAAATCTTTCAGTGTTAGCATATACCAGGGTTTGTGCTTTTAAAGGTCTTGGTTTTTGTTAATTTAAAACATGACAAAAGTCAGAATTGAACCAAATCGGTCCTCTGAATATATAAAAAGTGAAGTGCTAAACAGAATTAGAAAATCTACTTTATGGGAGCACTTTACATTAAGTATTTTCAGCCCCGGAAATAGTATTAATTAAAATTATTTTTTAGTGAGGTCCAACGGCGTGCCTGCTGTGTTTGATGCCCCTGGTAACTCCAGCCGCTCTAAAATGGTAGGAGCTATCTGGTTGCTGTACAACTGCTCATCAATGCCTACTTCGCCCTTGCGCACCACACCTGCACCGAAAGCTACCATCCAAACACTTCCTGCACCTTTAATTTCGTCGCCATGCCCTTTCCAAGTTTTTAACGGCTCGGTACCACGGCCATGGTCTGTGGTAATGATAAATAGCGTATTGTCTTTATAGAAGGCATCTTTTTGGACGAAATTCCAAAGCTGTTTAATTAGGGCATCGGTATTGTTCGCAGCTTTTAAATAGGCTTCATAATCACCGTCATGTGCAAAATCATCAGTTTCTCCGTAAGAAATATAGACCAGTTCCGGATGCACTTTTTTCATATGCTCCATGGCATAATGATGCGTAAAGGCATCAAAACGTACACTGCCCCATGGACTTGGGATGGTAGGCTGCAGCTCGTTCAAGAATATTTCGCGATCGCTCAGATCATTACCCGCAGCCAATTCAAAACCCGCATTGACCGGCACCCCTGAACGTTCTTCATTTACGATAAATGGAAAAACATCCCAACTGCCAAAAGCGGCCACTTTACCTTTATACCTAGGGTCTTTGTTAGCCACCTCTAAAACTGTGGTATTCGGATTGGGAATTTTATCATTACTGTCAATTCTTGCATCATCGGCTTTACCGGAAAGAATTTCATTATATCCGGGATAGGAAAACCACATGGTATTGGTTAGGTCAACTTTGCTTCCCAAGTTTCTGTTGCCATGAATTTGACCCATGTTCACAACTTCCTTCCATAAAAAAGGCATTAGGGCCACTCTTCTTTCCTCTGGGCGTTCCTTCCAGAATTTTTCCTTAAGCTCAGTGGTGTCATGAACGTATTCCTTATTAGCAATCAACAACGGGTCGGCACCTGTAAAGAGTTCTTGCCAGCGGAAGCCGTCTAAGGTAATCAAGACTACCTTCTGTTCGGTAGTGTCTTGGCCCATGGCCAGATTCCCGATTAAAAGCAATAGAAGCGTCCACTTTCTTATGTTGTTCATGTTCAATGTGATTTAAACTATCTCAAGGATATTTATTTTTTCGGTGTTGAAAATAATCTCGTCTCCAGCCGATTTTCCCATCAACAATTGACCCATAGGCGACGCCATAGAAATGCAATAGATGGCATTGGCATCGTTTTTAAACTCTCCGGCAGAAATAGAAATGAAATAATCGTTCTTGGTAGTTCGTACCAAACTGCCCATACCAATTGCAGTATGCACGCTTCTAATGTTTACCTTATCCAATTGTTGTTTCATTCTTTCGGCCTCGCCTAACTGTTTCCCTAAGCTTTCTTGCTCGAGTTGAATCATGGCACGGCCTGTCTCATGTTTGTCTCCGGCAGTATTTTTATCTTCAGAATCTAAAGATTCGCGAATATCCCTTAAATTATTATGTAGGCCCGTGATTCTTTTTTGCACAAAATTTAAGCAGAAAGTATATAAATCTTCCTTTAAGGTTTTGACCGCCATTCGCTATTTCTTTAGTTCAACATTAAAATAATTTAATGACAAATGAAAGAAATTACCGCGAAGAAATCTAAGAAATAGTTTTAAGAATAATATGCTGGAATTTGAGAATGCGACTACTCTTCAAAATGGTAGAGATCTGCCAGCTGGTAGACCAAAAACCCGACTACACTACTTTCCCCTTGGCCGTTTTGCAGCATTTGCTTTACCTCAGGAGCATTTTCAGCCTTAAAAAAGTCAAGGTCATCTGAACCGTAAGCACTAAAAGCATTCCACGATTTTAAGCCCTCGAGCATTTTACGATGTGCCTTGAACCTATTATTTACCACCGCCAGTTGCTGCCGGAAGTTCTTATCTTCTTTTTCTTGGAGCGCTTCTTCCTTCGCCCTCCAATTTAGGTATTCGCGTTCAAGGCGTCCGTCGGCGATTTCGGCCTCGGCAATGATCTTTTCGTAGGCCCTGGTTACCAGCACATCATATTTAGTGGTAAATACACTCTCAGAATATCCGATCGCCACTGTATTGTCTTCGGCCAAGCCCATATCGTCAGTACTCGCATAAAAACTTTCGTTCTCCGATATCGCAGGACCATTTTTTTTTAGGGCATCCATCCAGGCTTGTGATTTTAACAATTCTTTCCAAGCTCTTTCATAACGTACTTCGGCAACATGTTTGGAAGTATTGCAGCTCACAGTCAATAGCATTATGACAATGAAAAGCACCTTTAAACTATTGAATAATGTAATTTTTATTCCCATCTTATTATTTTCATTAGGCTCCAAAGCAACCGTAAGGGTTCAGGCCAACAGAGGTGAAGCATGGCCAAATTGGCACTGCTCACTAAATATGCCTTAATAAGTGGGGTTAAATTCTTTTGCCTAGGGTTCATTAAGAACCTTTTGGCATTGTCAAGCGGTATTTGCTTGATTTTTTAGGGGAAAACAATATATGAAGAAATCTGAATACCCCTTAAAAAAAGCGGACAATTGTTATAAAAAATCGGGTTAAGTCAATAATTGGGAACCTTATACCAAATCTGCGAGTTCTTTTCCGACTGCGCTTCCAATGGCGATACCCATTCCACCAAGGCGTACGCCGCAGAAAACATGGGTTGAAAGTTGCTTTATAATGGGTCGTTTTTGAGTGCCCACACCCATTATTCCGCTCCATGAACGCTCAATTTCAAAAGGGGTTTTCGGCAGAATGACTTGTTGCAACAGTGTTTTCAGTTGGTCCTGTACAATTTTCGTCTGGCCAAATTCTGTAGTTTCCTCTGCTTTAAAATCTAGATTACGACCCCCGCCAAAAAGTATTCTGTTATCAATATTTCTAAAATAATAATAACCCTCATCAAAATGAAACGTCCCTTTGATATGTAAATCAGGAATTGGTTTGGTGATCAATACTTGTGCCCTTGCAGGTTTTACGTCTTCATCGATGAGTTGTGCAGCGAAGCCATTGGTGGCTACCAATAACTTTTTCGTCTTGAATTCGAAAGCGCTGGTTTTTACCGTAACATCTTTGTCAAGATCGGCAAATTCTTGTACCGTAATGGCGTTAAGAATCATTACCCCACTTTGCCGTACTTTTTCCAAAAGGGTCTCCATCATTAGGCCGGTATCCAATTGGCCTTCAAAAATGTGCGAGATGTATCGATCATGAATTTTACGAAACCCAAAGGTATTAGAAGGTGTCACAAAAGGGTCTTTTTCAAAAATAGGATTTAAAAGCGAATTTACGTGGGCTAGCTGCCCCATACATTTTTCATATAGCTCATGGGCCGTTTGCATAAACAGTTCGTGACCGCCGTTGTTCTGAAAATCTATGTTTTGATCACCTAGGGTCGCTCTCATCAGTTGAATGCCGTCCCACCTTTTTTTTACCAACTTTACAACCTCTTCTTCAGAA
>JBATIN010000487.1:0-3957 GCA_049667765.1 Flavobacteriaceae bacterium | reverse complement strand
AGCATGGGTTGTGGGCCTAATAGAGGCGAAGACCATCAAAAATAAATCAAAATATCGAGACCCATGTTCAAGTTTGCACAAAGTCGTTGGTATTGCTTTTTCTTTTCGATACATTTAAGGCGAACATATTTAGAAAGTCTATGAAGAATACGGAAAATCAAATGCTGGTTATTTTTGGAGCTTCGGGCGACTTAACGGCACGTAAGCTAGTGCCTGCACTGTTCAGCCTCTTTATAGATGGCTATCTGCCCAAAAATTTTGTCGTACTCGGGGTAAGTAGAAGCAACCTTAGCGATGCCGATTTTCGCAAAAAAGTATTACAAGAGAGTGAATACCTTAAGAAGAAGATCAAAGATCTAGACTTAAAACTAGTGGATCGGTTTTGCGACAAACTTTTTTATGAAGATCTGGGGAAGGACTATGATACCAGTTACAAAGGCATTCAAAAAAGAATAACGGATTTGAACCTGGAATACGGCACCGATCAGAACTGTATTTTCTATCTGTCGACCCCGCCAAGTCTATATGAGGCTATCGCAAAGAATCTTGCCGAAGTAGGCCTGAACGATGAAAATACAGGGTGGAAGCGCCTAATCGTAGAAAAGCCTTTTGGCTATAGCTTGAAGAGTGCCCGGCAATTGAACGATGGCTTGCACAAGTACTTCATAGAATCACAAATTTACCGCATCGACCATTATTTAGGCAAGGAAACCGTTCAAAATCTGCTGGTTACCCGGTTTGCCAATAGTATTTTTGAACCACTATGGAACCGTAATTACATTCACCATGTTGAAATTACCAATGCTGAAAGTGGGGGCGTAGAACTACGGGGCGGTTATTACGATAAATCGGGTGCCTTGCGTGATATGTTCCAGAATCATTTATTGCAGATCGTATCGTTGGTGGTCATGGAACCGCCTATTGGTTCCAATGCCGATGAAATACGAAACGAGAAAGTGAAGGCCTTGAAATCGCTACGGATTATGAAAGATGAAAAGACCCTGCACGATAATACGATCAAGGCACAATATATAAGCTCCGTAATCAAAGGGGAAAAAGTAAAAGGCTATCGTGAGGAAGAGGGCGTGAACCCCGATTCCACCACTGAGACCTATGCGGCCATAAAATTCTATGTCGATAATTGGCGATGGGCCGATGTACCTTTTTACGTGCGCACGGCAAAACGGATGCCCACCAAGGTTACCGAAGTGGTCATACATTTTAAAACCCCGCATCATCTGATCTTTAAAGAATCGGGCATGACCAATAAGGATAATAAGTTGATTATCAGAATACAACCTGATGAAGGAATCTTGATAAAATTCGGAGTGAAAGTACCCGGACAAGGGTTTGAAGTGGAAAGGGCCAATCTCGATTTCTATTATTCAGATCTGGTCGATACCCGTGTTATGGAAGCCTATGAGCGTTTGCTCTTAGATGCTATGCAAGGCGATGCTACGCTGTATGCCAGGGCCGACGAAGTGGAAGCGGCATGGGAATTCGTGGATCCTATTTTGGAGTACTGGAAAAACGGAAAAGGAGTTAAAACCTATGGTTACTCCGCTGGAGTATGGGGCCCTGCCAATGCCGACGAACTTATTGAAGGCTTGGGCATGTGGCGAAACCCCAGTGAAAATTTAGCCGATGATCCAGGGTTCTGTGTGATTAGTTAGGCACGCGGGGCGCTACTGTACGCGTTACGCTATACGCTTTGCGCTGCACACTTTACGCAGTGCGAGAAGAGAAAAGATTAGTTGCGCTAAGCGTGTAGTATACAGCGCATAGCATAAACCAAAAGCAGCCAAAATATTTAACAACACCGCTACCAAAACAAACACCACTACCGATGCAACTAAACATTTCAAACACAAAACAGGAAGTCGCCAAGAAATTTGCGGACTACCTTACCGATTTAATACACTCCAAAAAAAGGGTGCATATCGCCTTGTCAGGCGGGAGTACCCCGAAAATTGTTTTTGATGAACTGGCCACCAACTATATCGACAAAATCGACTGGAAGAAAGTCCACTTATTCTGGGGCGATGAGCGCTGTGTACCGCCGACCGATACCGAGAGCAATTATAAAATGACGTCGGAGCATTTGCTTTCAAAGGTTCCTATTCCTATAGAAAATATTCATAGAATAAAGGGCGAGAACCAACCGAAGTATGAAGTGAAACGGTACGCCAAGGTGTTAAAAAACAAACTTCCTAAAATTGAAAAACTACCTCAATTCGATTTGGTGATTTTAGGGATGGGTGACGACGGACATACCGCATCTATTTTTCCACATGAAATAGCTTTGTGGAATTCCTATAAATTATGTGAAGTGGCCGAACACCCGGAAACCGGCCAAAAACGGATTACCCTAACCGGTAAAATGATCAACCATGCTGTAGCGGTCGCTTTTTTGGTGACCGGAGAACCCAAAGCGGAAAAAGTAGCCGAAATTATAAATCGAAAGGGGGCTTGTAACAACTATCCTGCAAGTCTTGTGGCTCCGAAGTCCGGTAAATTGTATTGGTTTTTAGATCAGGACGCTGCGGCAGAGATTACGCGATAATCTAGATTTTAATGCCGTGGACTAACCTTGAGTTAGTTTACTTCAACTCGATCTTAACGTTCTCTTTTTTGAGCAATTTTAAGTGGTCTTCGTAAACAAAGTTGGCTTCATCGAATTTGGTATCCCGTTTAAAAGCCGCTTCTTTTCTGAATTTACTACGCGCAAAACGACGTATCCCATTGGCATCTTGCAAAATAAGTCCGGGTACTTCAACACTATTTCCAGCCTCATCTTTGGCCACCATGGTAAAATAAGAGGAATTACAATGCCGCTTTTTGCCGCTGGTAATGTTTTCGGCTTCCACCCGAACCCCGACAACCATGGAGGTTCTCCCAGTATAATTGACCGCAGCCTTCAAAGTGACCAATTCACCCACTTCGATAGGACTCAGAAAGTCCACCCGATTTACCGAGGCGGTAACACAATAACAACGGCTGTGTTTAGAGGCACAGGCAAAAGCAATTTGGTCCATGAGGTTTAAAATATGGCCTCCATGTACTTTGCCACCAAAATTTGAGTGTGAGGGCAGCATAAGCTCGGTAATGCTCAACCTTGATTCTCTGGATGGTTTGAATTTTTGCATCTGACGGTTTTTTATTTTGGCCTTTGGCTCTGTTCTATTATATTTTCTCTTCTTCCCTCGTACCTTAAACCTAGTACTTCTACTTATGGAAGCACTTCGACAGGCTCAGTGTGACAACTTATTAACCCTTAGCACTTCTTGGTTCTTTCCTCTTATTACCTTGTACCTCGTACTTCGTCCCTTCAACTTAGTTTCTAAAATGAGGCGATTGTTCCTTTTCAACTTCGGTTATAAAATACTTGGTATCGCCCATCCAGAAAAAGGTAGCATAGCGTTCAGTGTACGTCAGTTTTACATAATCGCCCTGATATTCCTTTAATTTTTCAATGAGTTCCTGATCCTTGTCCAGTACCGAAAACGAAAAGATCTGTGCCCCTGAGATACCTTGACTTATTTCACCCTCCCAGGTTTTTGCGATGACCCCTTTGTGGCTAATTTTGATCAATTCGCCAGAGCGAACCCCTTCGCTATAGGGCACAAAATAAATGAAAGCATAATAAAGGGCCAATAAGGTCAACAGACCTCCGATTACGATAAAAAGTATTTTTTTCATATTTAAATAGGTTCAAGTTCAAGTTCAACCCTTCGACTGCGCTCAGAATTACATATTTTAAGTTCAAATTTAAGCGTCACATTCTAATTCAATTTATACTGAGTTGAGTAATTTTTATTTTTTTTGCCAACCGCCAACCGCCAACCGCCAACCGCCAACCGCCAACCGACAACCGTCAACCGCCAACCGCCAACCGCCAACTGTCAACTAACTCTGTTCAATCTCCTCAAAATCATCTTCTACTGCTCGTTTTAGACT
>JBATIN010000486.1:0-15714 GCA_049667765.1 Flavobacteriaceae bacterium | reverse complement strand
CCATTACGGCGCTGTCCATCATATGCACTTTCGTTATTTTGCCCTGGATGGTTTGGATGACCGCCACCGCCCCGCTCCTGTGATTCAAACTCGCCCATTAAACAGCGCCCTACATAGGGGAAGTCGTTCGTTACCAAATACATATACTGCCCGTCGATAGTAATGCCGTTACACTCATCTAAATCGCCCGACCCAGCAACATATTCATAGTCTGAATTAAAAGTTCCGTCATGATGCCCACCTTCGGCAAGGTCTACTTTAATGCCAGGCCTAGTGTAGGTACAATCCTCTCCCTCCCTGATGCCATCAACCAATGTAAAACTGGGTTTATAAGCATTACTTTTTGAGTAGTACATAGGAAACCCATCATGGGCAAAGCCAACATGCACTAAATCTTCGCCAGTATCAAATTTCTTAATAACTTCTGTTGGCGTGCCATGATACTGATATGCTCCCGTAGGTTGCACATGGGCATGATTATCATCCAGCCCCAGATCAATAAGATCTTGTAAGGCTTCTATGCGATAATTTTCACCTGATTCGCAAACGACTACCTCGCCCGTTCCGGGTTCAAATTTTATTCCGTTTAAAGCAATACCGGGCTCTCTGATCCATGTTGCTTTTCCGGTAAATTTCGGATGTAAAGGAAAACTAAAGGTTCTGTTCTGAGCTGAAATAGCGTTGGGATTAGCTTCATTCGGAAAAACTCCAGTAGCATGATCCGGCAAGGAATTAGTAACCATAATACGGGCATCTTTAGTAAGCGTTACCTTGGTCTTTGTACCATATTTGGCGTCTTCCAAACTATAGTCGCCAAAATAATCGGTATCGCCTAGTAAAACCAGTTCATCATCATGGGTATGGGTATCCGGGCCGTGTTCATGGGCATTGTTCTTCATTTTGCAACTAAATAATAAAACTGCCACTACCATTGGCGTTGCAAATGCAACTACTTTTTTCATTATGCTATTTTAATAGGACTAAATTGTTTTTTAAGCCCGTTTCTTGGCCAAAAGTATCCCAACAATCGCTACATATTTTTGATATTCAGCAAGTACTGGGTAGTTTTAAACGAATAGCTGCAAATTTTAAGCAAATCAAAAAATAGAAGGTTCATGAATAATGAAATAAAAGGGTCAGTTCATAATCTCCTGTATTGCCAAGGCATAAATCGGCCATCAAAGAAGTACAGATAATTTGGCAGCTAGATTAAATACTTAATCCGATTACAAAAGCATACCTTTGCACCCTTAATTTTTTTAGAATGAAACTGCATAGAAATCTTGTATTTGCCGTGATCGATGCCTTGAATCTTATTTTCAATGAAGATGAATATGCCGATAAGGTAGTACAAAAAGTATTGAAATTTGACAAACGCTGGGGTTCTAGAGATAGAGGTTTTATAGCAGAGACCACCTATGAAATGGTGCGTTATAAAAGATTATATGCAGAAATCGCCGATGTTAGAGCACCTTATCGTCGTGAAGACCTTTTTCGAATGTGGGCCGTTTGGGCGGTCTTAAAGGGAATTGATATTCCTGATTGGAAACAGATCGAGCCGACACCTGAGCGTCGAATCAAAGGAAAATTCGACGAGCTTTCAAAAATCAGGAAATTCCGTGAAGCGATTCCCGATTGGATAGATGAAT
Source organism: Flavobacteriaceae bacterium (assembly GCA_049667765.1). Lineage (GTDB taxonomy): Bacteria > Bacteroidota > Bacteroidia > Flavobacteriales > Flavobacteriaceae > JBATIN01. Next base: position 14,065 of record JBATIN010000486.1, on the reverse strand, counting down.
TAGGCGAAAAGGCCCTGGGAGAAAAACTTTGGACGGCTGAAATAGCCAAACTGAACGAACCCGCTGAAGTAATTCTACGGACAAACACTTTAAAAACAACCAAAGAAGATTTACGAAAAGCACTTTTAGATGAAGGCATCGTAGCAGAACCGATAAAAGGGTACACTTCAGCGCTGCGTCTTCCCGAACGTGCCAATGTGTTTCAAACAGAATCTTTTAAAAATGGCTTTTTCGAAGTTCAAGATGCCAGTTCACAATTGGTAGCCGAACTTTTGGATGTAAAACCAGGAATGCGTGTAGTGGATACTTGTGCAGGTGCTGGAGGGAAATCATTGCATTTAGCAGCCCTAATGGAAAACAAGGGACAGTTGATCTCAATGGATATCTACGGAAGTAAATTAAAGGAACTTAAAAGGCGCGCCAGAAGAAACGGTGCCCACAACATAGAACCTCGCGAAATCACTTCGACCAAAGTATTCAAAAAATTATATGGGACGGCCGACCGTGTACTAATTGATGCACCCTGTACAGGCTTGGGGGTACTTAGAAGAAACCCGGACTCTAAATGGAAAATGCAACCTGAGTTTTTAGAAAAGATTACGAAGACACAACATGAAATAATACGTTCATACAGCAAAATCGTAAAACCTGGTGGCAAAATGGTCTATGCGACCTGTTCAATACTACCACAAGAAAACAACGATCAAGTAAAATCATTTTTGGCTTCTGAAGAAGGTGCGAGTTTTACTTTGGCCAAAGAGAAAAAAATCTACGCCTCAAAAAGTGGGTATGATGGGTTTTATATGGCTTTGCTGGAGAAAAAGTAGTGGAAACATAACAGTTCCCCTCTAGAAAGAAGGAATTAAGAAGTGTGTACTACAAGCACAACAAAGAAGAACTACTCCTTTAACGTAGGGTATTCCACTCCCAATTGCTCTAAATAGGAATTAAACCTGGTCTCATCGTAGTAGTACTTTTCCAATTCGGGCCGAAAGGCATCCTGTTTATCTTTATTTAAATAAATTGGAGGCATATCACTTTCAGAAATCATGGGCACGAACTTGGTTTCTTTGGTCTGTTCGTTGTTGAAATAATCCCAAGCCCCTTTTAATAGTTCTGGCTTTAACAGAAAATCTATGATGGTCATGGCTTCTGCCTTTGCTCCAGCGGTTACCCCTTTATGGGCAATAGGGGTCGCCATAGAAATGGCGTTGCTCCAATGATGTCCTTGAAGCTCGGGAATGTTGGAAGGAAAACGCATGGTAACCGTAGGTATCTTCCATGAAATATCGCCTATATCATCAGATCCACCACTTATGGGTTCTTCAACGGGCAAACCTATTTCGTCCAATTCCGTATCCAGGCCCTTGATTTCTTTTGAGTTGACCTCGGTTTGCACCGCTTTGGCAAGTGCCTGATCGGCTTCAGACCATTCTGGCAGTCCCACTTTTGTTATATTGGCATACATGGTTTCGGCGATTACTTTATTAAAATGCCTTGGCCAGGCGGCACCAAGCACCTTAGAGGTCATTTTCGTGCCTGTCATTAATGCGGCCCCTTTAGCAATATCGTTGGCCTCGGCATACATTTCCATAATCCCGTCGTAGGTAACGTCCCTAAAATAAAACCAGATTGCAGCTTTTGACGGCACCACATTGGGCTGATCTCCGGCGTCCGTAAAAATGGAATGTGAACGCTTTAACGGATGTAAATGTTCTCGTTTGTAATTCCAGCCAATATTCATGAGTTCGGCAGCATCAAGCGCACTTTTGCCTCGCCAAGGAGCACCAGCGGAATGGGCCGCTTCTCCCTCAAAGGAATATTCCACTGAAATGAGACCAGTACCTCTTGCAGGCCCGTAAGATACGGTAAGATTACTGCTAACATGCGTAAAGATGCACATGTCGATATCATCAAAAAGGCCATCGCGAACATACCATGCTTTTGCCGCCACCAATTCTTCGGCAATGCCCGGCCAAACCAACAAAGTACCACCAATATTCTCACGTTCCATGATCTGTTTTACCGCTAAAGCGGAAGTAATATTCAAAGGAATGCCCGAATTATGCCCTTCGCCATGCCCGGGCGCTCCTTCCACAATCGGTTTATGGTACGCAACACCGGGATATTGCGATGCTTTCGGGATACAGTCTACATCACTGCCCAAAGCAATTACAGGACCTTCGCCGTTGCTCCATTTGGCAAACCATGCGGTAGGGATTCCCGAAATGGAGTTTTCTATCTCGAACCCATTTTCTGCTAATATGCTTGTCAAATATTTTGAAGATTCCACTTCTTGAAAACCGAGTTCGGCAAAACTGAAAACCTTATCCACCATTACTTGTGATTGTTTGTGGTTGGCCTCTACTATGGTCGCAACTTCAGTCTTCAACTTTTCTATCTGATTTTTTGAATATTTTTTCTGTGTATAGCCAAAAGTAAAGGCATTCAAAATGAACAGTAGCGCTAGAATGTACTGAAAAATGGTTTTTTCTGGTTTCATGGTCAACTTATTTTAAGGGATATAAGGTAATAAAATAATTAACAATGACCGCTTAAAACTGTTAACTATTCTATGAAAACTATAGGCTAAAAAGATGTAAATTTGTGCTTTCTAATTCCAACAATCCACTAGTCACATGATTCATTTTTTCGGGGATGCAACTACCAAAGTTTTCGCTGTGCAGACCACTCAAGAACTATCACAGGAAGATACTAACAAACTTACATGGTTATTCGGCAACCAACCTAAAATAAACACGGCGTCATTGGACGCCTTTTTTATTGGTCCGCGTGCTGCCATGATTACCCCATGGAGTACCAATGCTACAGAAATCACGCAAAACATGGGCATTTCGGGCATTATTCGCATTGAAGAATTTCAGGCAGCAGAAAAAAACCACACCCATTTTGACCCCATGCTCTTTCAAAAATTCGAAGGCCTAAGACAAGATATTTTTTCAATAAATGTGCAACCAGCTTCCATTCTTGAAATTGAAGATATTGCGGCTTACAATCAAAAAGAAGGACTTTCATTAAGCGATGAAGAAGTAGCCTATCTGAACGGCCTTTCGAAAGAAATGGGCCGAAAACTTACCGATAGCGAAGTGTTCGGTTTTAGCCAGGTCAACTCTGAGCATTGCCGTCACAAAATATTCAACGGCACTTTTATAATTGATGGAAAGGAAATGCCTTCCTCGCTTTTTAAAATGATCAAGAAGACCTCCGCAGAATATCCAAACGATATTGTATCTGCCTATAAAGATAATGTGGCCTTTGTAAAGGGGCCAAAAGTGGTTCAATTTGCACCGAAAAGTGCTGATAAACCCGATTTTTATGAAGAAAAGTCCTTTGATTCTGTCATTTCGTTAAAAGCGGAGACACACAATTTCCCCACTACCGTAGAACCCTTTAATGGTGCAGCTACAGGCTCAGGAGGGGAAATTCGAGACCGATTGGCAGGTGGTAAAGGATCACTTCCTTTGGCAGGAACAGCAGTCTACATGACCGCTTATTCTCGATTGGAAAAAAACAGGTCCTGGGAAAAGGCAATGCCAGAACGAGATTGGTTGTACCAAACGCCCATGGATATTTTAATAAAAGCGTCTAACGGTGCTTCCGATTTTGGAAATAAATTCGGACAGCCGTTAATTGCCGGATCAGTACTTACATTTGAACACACCGAAGAAGGCAGAAGGCTAGGCTATGACAAGGTGATAATGCAGGCCGGTGGTATTGGCTACGGAAAAGCCGAACAAGCATTAAAAGACAGCCCAAAACAAGGCGACAAAATTGTTATTCTCGGCGGCGACAATTACCGAATAGGTATGGGGGGCGCTGCGGTTTCCAGTGCCGATACCGGCGAATTTAGTTCTTCCATTGAATTGAACGCCGTGCAACGTAGCAACCCAGAAATGCAAAAACGGGCCGCCAATGCCATTCGTGGTATGGTCGAAAGCGATATAAACCCCATCGTTTCCATTCACGATCACGGGGCTGGCGGGCACCTCAACTGCCTTTCAGAATTGGTAGAAGAAACCGGGGGTAAAATTGATCTTGACAAGCTTCCTGTTGGTGATCCAACGCTTTCCGCTAAAGAGATTATTGGGAACGAATCGCAAGAACGAATGGGGCTGGTCATTGGCAAAAAAGACATTGACCTTTTGCAACGAATTGCCGATCGTGAGCGTTCGCCCATGTACGAAGTTGGCGATGTTACTGGTGACGACCGCTTTACCTTTGAATCAAAGACGACCGGCCAAAAGCCTATGGATGTGAAACTTAGCGATATCTTTGGCAGCTCGCCTAAAACCACTTTGGAGGACAAAAATGTTACCCGGAACTATAAAAATGCTGAATATTCCTTAGAATTTTTTCATGACTATTTAGATCAAGTACTGCAGTTGGAAGCCGTTGCCTGTAAAGATTGGCTCACCAATAAAGTAGATCGTTGTGTAGGCGGCCGTGTGGCCAAACAGCAATGTGCAGGCCCGCTACAATTACCTTTGAACAACTGTGCCGTTATGGCCTTGGATTTTAAAGGGAAGGAAGGCATTGCTACCAGCATTGGCCACTCCCCTATTTCCGGACTTATAGATCCGGTCGCAGGAAGCAAGAATGGCATTGCCGAAGCTTTGACCAATCTTATCTGGGCGCCGTTAAAGGACGGATTGAAATCCGTTTCGCTCTCCGCCAATTGGATGTGGCCCTGCAAGAACGAAGGGGAAGATGCCAGACTTTATAAGGCTGTAGAAGCGGTATCCGAATTTTCGATCGCTTTGGGCATAAATGTACCAACAGGGAAAGATTCCCTGTCCATGAAACAAAAATATAAGGATGGTGATGTTTTGAGTCCGGGTACGGTGATAATTTCCGCTGCCGCAAACTGTAACGATATTGCTAATGTCGTTGAACCGGTTTTGCAAAAAGATGGAGGTGACATCTACTATATCAACCTGTCAAAAGACCAATACAAATTAGGAGGTTCTTCATTCGGACAGGTACTGAACGCCATAGGAAACGAAGCCCCAACCATCACGGATGCTGCTTATTTCAAAGTTGTTTTCAATTCCATTCAAACTTTAATTAAGAATAGGCAAATCGTTGCAGGACATGATGTTGCCGCAGGAGGTTTGATAACTACTTTATTGGAACTTTGCTTTGCTGATGTGAATTTAGGCGCTAAACTTGATCTTTCTAAGTTAGGGGAATCGGATACCATAAAACTGCTTTTTTCAGAGAATGCCGGCATCGTTTTTCAATCGAAAGATGCTTCCGTAGAACAACTATTATCCGAACAGAAAATCACGTTCCATAAAATTGGAACTGTCGCTGCCAAGCCTGAATTGACCCTAAAAAATGGTGGAATGCAAATGGGATTGAATATCAACTCATTGCGTGATACTTGGTTCAAGACTTCCTATTTATTGGATGACAAACAAACCGCAAATGGTTTGGCAAAATCACGGTTCGAGAATTATAAGAAACAGCCTTTGGCCTACGTTTTTCCAACTTCGACTCCTTTCGGCTCCGCTCAGGGTCCGAGTTTGGTGGCTGAACGTAGTCGTCGCCACCGACCCAAAGCGGCCATTCTTCGTGAAAAAGGAAGCAACTCGGAACGAGAAATGGCCAACGCCATGTATCTGGCCGGGTTCGATGTAAAAGATGTGCATATGACCGACCTTATCTCTGGTCGAGAAACCTTGGAAGATATTCAATTCTTGGGTGCCGTAGGCGGGTTCTCAAACTCAGATGTGCTGGGAAGTGCCAAAGGTTGGGCAGGAGCCATCAAATACAATGAAAAAGCGAATAAAGTAATTCGCGATTTCTTCGCAAGACCCGACACCCTTTCCATCGGTATTTGTAACGGTTGCCAGTTGTTTATGGAGTTGGATCTAATCAATCCTGAACATGGGGCGAAGCATGGTAAAATGACGTACAACGATTCAAAAAAGCACGAGAGTAATTTTACCTCTGTAAAGATTCAGAAAAACCATTCGGTAATGCTATCCAATTTGGCGGGTAGTACCTTGGGGGTATGGATTTCACATGGCGAAGGCAAGTTCAACCTTCCTCTATCGGAAGAAAACTACGCCATTGTTGCAAAATATGGCTATGAAGACTATCCTGCAAATCCGAACGGCAGTGATTTTAATACCGCAATGCTTTGTGATAAAACTGGGCGACATTTGGTAACCATGCCCCATATCGAGCGCTCTACCTACCCGTGGAACTGGGCCTATTATCCTGCTGATAGAAAAGATGAAGTATCGCCATGGCTTCAGGCCTTTGTGAATGCCAGGGAATGGGTCGAGAAAGTAGGCAAGTAATCAGTAGCAGTAAGCAGTGGCGGTAATCAGTCGCGGTCGGCGGTTGCAGTAGGCTCATTTTATTTTGAAACTTACAGCTTTCTGCATCTTATTTTTCCATTGCTTTTACAATATACAACCAAGGGTAACCGAGGCCAAGTGTCGTACAAGGGCTTAATTCGTCAGCTTTCGGGCTTCTTGTATCGAACTTAATTTTAAGTCCGATTGTTTTTAGGGCTTCGGGCAAATTTTTGGCGATATAAATACTGTCGTTTCCACTAGTGCCGATTATGGATTTGATTTGCGGCAAGCCCTTAGTGACTTTTATCGCGTAAATTCTACAGTCTGTATTTAGGCCTAGAACTTCGGCTTCGAAAGGGTATTCAGGTAATGACTCTTCCTTTACACAAGCCACCATTACCAAGATAAATGTGATAAAGGCCAATTTGCAATGTTTCATGGGCCGAATTTTCATCAAGATGCCGCACATGACCATCGGTTGCGCCGTTTTTTGTAAAATCGTATATGACTTTAAAATTGACGAATTTCCTTTATCAAGCATTCAAATATTGTGTTAAAAGAATCAAATGCTCGAAACACCCTATACCAAAACACGAACAACAAACCTTTTTTTTTCCTATTTTGCAGACACTTAGCTGAAACGAACCATGCAAAATATCACCCGACTATTTGATTTTCCCTATTTTCAACTTGAAAAATTCCCTCTTGAAAAATGTCTCGTCACGAAATACAACGGAAAATGGGTCGCCACTTCTACCCAAGAATATGTAGACAAGGCCAATTCCATAAGTCGGGGCTTATTGCGCTTGGGCGTAAAACCCAATGACAAGATCGCCTTGATCTCGATGAGCAACCGTACCGAATGGAATATCATGGATATCGGTATTTTGCAACTTGGCGCCCAAAATGTACCTATTTACCCTACGATTTCAGAGGAAGATTACGCCTATGTACTTAATCATTCAGAGGCTACCTATTGTTTTATATCTTGTCAAGAAGTATATGATAAAATAAAAGCCATTAAAGATCAGGTCCCTAGCCTAAAAAAAGTGTATTCTTTTGATCAGCTATCAGCATGCAGCAACTGGGCAGAGCTATTAGAACTTGGTGCCGACACTTCGAATCAAGAGGAAGTTGAAAAACTAAAAAATGCCGTTCATCCTGGAGACCTGGCCACCTTAATCTACACCTCGGGAACTACCGGAAGGCCGAAAGGTGTAATGCTTTCACATGAAAATGTTGTAAGCAATGCCCTTGAAAGCGCCAAACGATTGCCTATTGAATATGGCAAAGTAAAATGCCTCAGTTTTCTACCCGTCTGCCATGTGTATGAACGCATGATGATCTACCTCTATCAATACGCCGGTGTAACGGTCTATTTTGCACCCATTGATCAGATCAGTGAATATATTAAAGAAGTCGCGCCTCACGTGATGACCGCTGTGCCCCGACTTTTGGAAAAAGTATACGATAAAATTTTAGCCAAAGGAGCTGACTTGACAGGTCTCAAAAAGAACATTTTCTTTTGGGCCGTTGAGGTTGGACTCAAATACGAACCCTATGGACAAAACGGCTGGTGGTACGAGAAAAAGTTGGCCTTGGCCAGAAAGTTGATCTTTAGCAAATGGAAAGAAGGTTTAGGCGGTAACCTTGCCTTGATCGCTTCAGGTAGCGCAGCCTTGCAACCACGGCTGGCCCGTATTTTCAACGCTGCAGAAATGGGCGTTATGGAAGGCTACGGACTAACAGAAACTTCACCCGTTGTATCGGTGAACGATATGCGAAACGGTGGCTTTCGAATTGGCACTGTTGGGAAGCTATTGGAACGCACTGAAGTAAAAATAGCCGATGATGGCGAAATCTGCGTAAAAGGCCCACAGGTAATGATCGGGTACTATAAAGACCCTGAAAAAACTGAAGAAGTACTTAAAGACGGCTATTTTCATACCGGAGATATTGGCGAACTAGATGCCGATGGCTTTCTTAAAATCACGGATCGTAAAAAAGAAATGTTCAAGACTTCGGGCGGCAAATATGTGGCGCCCCAGTTATTGGAAAATCGATTAAAGCAGTCCCGTTTTATTGAACAGGTCATGGTGGTGGGCGAGGGTGAAAAAATGCCGGCAGCCCTCATACAGCCAGATTTTGAATTTTTACAAGAATGGGCCAAACGTCAGAATATAAAAACTTCTAAAAATTCCGACCTAGTCTTGAACGAAGAAGTAATCGCTCGCTACCAACAAGAGGTAGATTTGGCCAACGAAAAATTCGCGAAATGGGAAAAGGTAAAAGACTTTCGTCTAACCCCTGATATCTGGAGCATTGGCGACGGACACCTTACCCCTACTATGAAATTGAGACGTAAGATTGTGAAAGAAAAATATAAGACACTTTACAATGCTATTTATGGTCATTCTGAATAATTGGTATGATGAAAGACCTTATTAAAGAATAGGCGGGTTACAAACAAAAACCGAGAAGTGTTCGGCATCTTTCCGTACTCTATTTATACTTTCGATAACTACAGGAAGTAGCTGTAATTTGTACCATACTCATCGTACGTAAGTTTAGGTAAATTTTTAATATTCAGAACCGAGTAAAAGCAATAAAATTTCTTTTAATTTGTTATGCATGCATAATATATTTTCATATATTTGATAGCCTACAAATCATAAAATGAAAGAAATCACCATTGATTACGCACTAAGATCTACATGGCAGGCTGTTGCCAGAACTTACAATGAAGAAGCTAAAAAGTTCGATTCAACAATGGCTGTCGGGTTTACCCTGCTGAGCATCGACCCAAAGACCGGAACGCCCTCAACAGCATTAGGTCCCAAAATGGGCATGGAAGCAACGAGTCTTTCTCGAATTCTGAAGCGCATAGAAGAATTAGGCTTAATAGAGCGTCGGCCGAACCCCAACGACGGCAGGGGCGTTTTAATTCACTTGACCGATTTTGGACTCGAAAAACGAAAAGACTCCAAAGATGCCGTGCTTCGATTCAACGAAACGGTGAGGGCCAATGTTTCACAAGAAAAATTAGATTGCTATTTTGAGGTCATGGAAACCATAAACCAATTGATTACTGAAAAAAGCATTTTTACAAATAATACAACTACGAATTAAACCTAGATCATCACATGAACAAACATATTAAAAAGGTAGCAGTCATAGGATCGGGCATTATGGGTAGTGGCATTGCCTGCCATTTTGCAAATATCGGGGTAGAAGTACTGCTTTTAGATATCGTGCCTAGAGAGCTTACCGACAAAGAAAAGGCCAAAGGCCTTACGTTACAAGATAGTGAGGTTCGTAACCGATTGGTGAACGATTCATTGGCAGCAGCACTAAAATCAAAGCCCTCACCTATCTATCATCAGAAATTCGCCAGTAGAATTACAACAGGTAACCTAGAGGACGATATTTCAAAAGTCTCTAAAGTCGACTGGATCATCGAAGTGGTCGTTGAGCGGTTGGATATTAAAAAAATAGTATTCGAAAACCTTGAAAAACATAGAACTCCAGGCACCTTAATTACTTCGAACACTTCTGGTATTCCGATTAAATTTATGTCCGATGGACGAAGCGATGATTTTCAGAAGCATTTCTGCGGAACGCACTTCTTTAATCCCGCACGTTATTTAAAATTGTTCGAGATTATTCCTGGACCGAGGACTTCTCCAGAAGTATTGGATTTTTTAAATGGATATGGAGAAAAATTTTTAGGAAAAACTTCGGTAGTTGCCAAAGACACTCCCGCTTTTATAGGAAATCGTATCGGTATTTTCAGCATCCAGAGCCTTTTTCATATGGTGAAGGAAATGGGCATGACCGTTGAAGAAGTTGATAAGCTCACCGGCCCGGTAATCGGTCGACCGAAATCGGCAACTTTCAGAACAGTCGATGTTGTTGGCTTGGACACCTTGGTACACGTTGCCAACGGCATTGCAGACAACTGCCCAGATGATGAACGTCATGCCATTTTTGCATTGCCAGATTTTATTTCCACCATGATGGAAAACAAATGGCTGGGCAGTAAATCAGGACAAGGGTTTTACAAGAAGTCGAAAGACAAAGATGGTAAAACCGAAATCTTGACTTTAGATTTAGGTACGATGGACTATCGTTCCGCAAAAAAAGCCAGTTTTGCCACCTTAGAACTGACCAAAACCATTGATAAAGTTGTTGACCGATTTGCGGTACTAGTCGGAGGAAAAGACAAAGCAGGAGAATTTTACAGGAAGAGTTTCGGTCATTTGTTCGCCTATGTATCTCATCGCATTCCTGAAATAACCGATGAACTCTATAAAATAGACGATGCCATGAAGGCCGGTTTTGGCTGGGAACATGGTCCATTTCAAATCTGGGATGCTGTAGGTGTCGAAAAAGGTTTGGAGTTCATAAAAGCGGAAGGCCAAAAAGCTGCCCCATGGGTAAACGATATGTTGGCCACAGGCCAAAAATCGTTTTACGCGGTCAAAGAAGGAAATACGTATTTCTATGATATTCCCTCTAAAGCCATCAGTAAAATTCCTGGGCAAGATGCCTTTATCATTTTAGACAATATTAGAAAGACCAAAGAAGTATTCAAAAATAGCGGTGTGGTCATCGAAGACCTTGGCGACGGAATATTGAACGTAGAGTTCCAATCAAAAATGAATACTATCGGCGGCGATGTAATCGCAGGGCTAAATAAAGGTATCGACCTGGCCGAGAAAGATTTTCAGGGCTTGGTGGTTGGTAACCAGGCAGCGAATTTCTCTGTGGGTGCCAATATAGGAATGATTTTTATGATGGCAGTTGAACAAGAGTACGACGAGCTCAACATGGCGATAAAAATGTTTCAGGACACAGTAATGCGTATGCGTTATTCATCGATTCCGACCATAGCTGCGCCACATGGTATGGCATTGGGCGGTGGTTGTGAATTATCGTTGCATGCAGACAAAGTAGTAGCTGCGGCTGAAACCTATATCGGATTGGTTGAGTTCGGTGTTGGAGTAATTCCCGGAGGTGGTGGATCTAAAGAATTTGCGGTTCGGGCCCAAGACACCTTTAAGAAAAACGATGTAGAGTTGAATGTTTTGCAAGAATACTTCCTAACTATAGGTATGGCCAAAGTTTCCACTTCGGCATATGAAGCATACGATTTGGGCATCCTTCAACATGGAAAAGACATCGTAGTCGTTAACAAAGATCGTCAAATAGCAACCGCAAAGGCACATGCCCTATTGATGGCCGAAGCTGGGTATACTCAACCTCCCAAGAGAAAAGACATTAAAGTGCTCGGTAAACAGGCCTTAGGAATGTTTTTGGTAGGAACCGATTCCATGGAAGCAAGTCACTATATCAGCGAACACGATAAGAAAATTGCCAATAAACTGGCTTACGTTATGGCCGGGGGCGATTTATCAGAACCCACCTTGGTCGATGAACAGTATTTACTCGACATTGAGCGTGAAGCATTCTTATCGCTCTGCACTGAAAAGAAAACGTTGGAGAGAATACAGCATATGTTGAAAACGGGGAAACCATTGAGAAACTAAAAGCCCCCCTAAGCCCCAAAGGGGGAACTCAAAATTGAGCGTTAAAAAATTGAAATCTTATAATTAGCATTGAAAAAATAAAATTCAATAATAAATTAAAAGCCTATTTACCCCTAATAGGTATTCCCCCTTCGGGGGCTAGGGGGCTAACATGAAAACAGCATATATAGTAAAAGGATACAGAACAGCCGTCGGAAAAGCTCCTAAGGGAGTATTTCGATTTAAGCGCACCGATGAATTGGCCGCGGAGACCATCGAATATATGATGAAAGAACTGCCTAATTTCGACAAAAAACGTATTGATGATGTCATTGTCGGAAATGCCATGCCCGAAGGCAGTCAAGGACTTAATATGGCCCGTCTTATTTCTTTAATGGGATTGGATATTGTTGATGTACCCGGTGTTACCGTCAACCGTTTTTGTTCCTCAGGTATCGAAACCATCGGGATCGCAACCGCCAAAATACAAGCTGGAATGGCCGATTGCATCATCGCCGGAGGTGCCGAAAGCATGAGCTCCGTACCGATGACCGGCTACAAAACCGAATTGAACTACGATTTGGCAAAATCTGGTCATGAAGATTATTATTGGGGCATGGGAAACACGGCGGAAGCTGTCGCCAACGAGTACAAGGTCTCACGCGAAGATCAAGACGAGTTTGCCTATAACTCTCATATGAAAGCCTTACGGGCTCAGGCCGAAGATCGTTTTCAAGAGCAGATCGTTCCCATTGTAGTTGAACAGACCTTTCTCGATGAAAAAGGAAAAAAAGCCACGAAAAAATATACCGTCACTAAAGATGAAGGTCCTAGAAAAGGTACAAGTATTGAAGCCTTGGCCGGACTTAGACCCGTATTTGCCGCTAACGGAAGTGTTACCGCAGGTAACTCCTCTCAAATGAGCGACGGTGCTGCATTCGTATTAGTGATGAGTGAAGAAATGGTCAAGGAATTGAATCTTGAACCGATTGCCAGATTGGTAAACTATGCAGCCGCGGGCGTTCCACCAAGAATTATGGGTATCGGGCCAGTAGCTGCAGTGCCAAAAGCTTTAAAGCAAGCGGGATTAAAACAAGATCAAATCGAATTGATCGAATTGAACGAAGCCTTTGCTTCTCAATCCTTAGCCGTTATTCGCGAATTAAAATTAAATAATGATATCGTCAATGTGAACGGCGGTGCGATCGCATTAGGCCATCCGCTGGGTTGTACTGGAGCAAAACTATCGGTACAGTTATTTGATGAAATGCGGAAAAGGAATATGCAAGGCAAATATGGAATGGTTACCATGTGCGTAGGAACAGGTCAAGGTGCTGCGGGTATTTATGAGTTTTTGAATTAGAAAAAGATATTAGATATGAATATAGAAACAATGCAAAAAGACAATCTACTTCGCGGAGGTCAATTCCTCGTTAAAGAAACCAAATGCGAAGATGTGTTTACTTTGGAGGACTTATCCGAAGAGCAAAAAATGATGCGTGATAGTACTAAAGAATTTGTTGATCGCGAACTTTGGGCGCATTGGGAGCGTTTTGAAAAAAAGGACTACGCCTATACCGAAGCATGTATGCGAAAGGCCGGTGAACTTGGGTTACTAAGTGTAGCCGTCCCTGAAGCCTATGGCGGAATGGGAATGGGATTCGTTTCCACCATGCTGGTCTGTGATTATATTTCAGGTGCTACCGGTTCTTTTAGTACCGCTTTTGGTGCACATACGGGTATAGGTACAATGCCTATAACACTATACGGAACCGAAGAACAGAAGCAAAAATATGTACCTAGGTTAGCCACGGGCGAATGGTTCGGAGCCTACTGCTTAACAGAACCAGGTGCTGGATCCGATGCAAATTCTGGAAAGACCAAAGCTGTTCTTTCCAAAGACGGAAAACATTATTTGATTACTGGACAAAAAATGTGGATCTCAAATGCAGGCTTTTGTAATATGTTCATTGTTTTCGCTAGAATAGAAGATGACAAATACATTACAGGTTTCATTGTCGAAAACGACCCTAAAAATGGTATCACAATGAACGAAGAGGAAAAAAAATTGGGAATCCACTCCTCCTCTACCCGCCAGGTATTTTTTAATGACACCAAAGTACCGGTTGAAAATATGTTGTCTGAACGAGGCAATGGATTCAAGATAGCCATGAATGCATTGAATGTGGGAAGAATTAAATTGGCAGC
>JBATIN010000485.1:0-8522 GCA_049667765.1 Flavobacteriaceae bacterium | reverse complement strand
ATTTTACCCTATCCGATAACTTTTTTGATTACCGACCTGATTTCCGAAATCTATGGGAGAAAAAAAGCGAATCAAATTGTAACCGCTGGTATTTTTGCCTCATTTTTTTCCATGGGAATTATTTTAGTTTCTGAAATAGCACCGGCAATACCCGCATCTCCAATTGATGATGCGACTTTCACCAAAGTATTTGCCTTGTCGCCCATTGCAGTTTTGGCATCAATGATCGCCTATCTTTTTGCCCAATATATCGATATTGCCATTTATCACTTTTGGAAGCGTGTAACCAAAGGCAAACACCTTTGGTTGCGTAATAATTTTTCAACATTTTTATCTCAGTTCATAGATACGTTCACCGTGGTAGGGCTTTTATGTGTTTTTGAGGTCTTGCCATGGCGCCTTTTTTTCGGTCTTGTGGTCAGTGGGTTTGTTTTTAAGGTTTTTATCGCCATTCTCGACACCCCTTTTCTCTATTTTTTCGTATATCTTCTGCGAAAGCGCTTCAACCTTGCCGTAGGTGAAGAAATAGAGCTCGACGCATAAAATATTCGCGCTCTTTTTGAGTTCTATCGTTAAGCAAAAGCAAATACTATCAGTAGTCCAATTATTGGAAGCCACAGGTCAAGGTTTTAAGCATCGACCAGAAGAAATAAGTATCGCAACATTTGCTTTTAGGCACTAGTTAACTATGTTATGAAGAAAAAAATTTTTAAGATTTTTGGAGTTGTCCTTTTATTGAGCATTGGCGTTTTAATAGCTGCACCTTTTTTCTTAAAAGGAAAAATAGCCGATATCATAAAAAATAAGGTGAATGAGAATGTTAACGCGACCTTTGATTTTGCGGATGCCGACCTCACACTTTTTTCTAGCTTTCCGAATGCAGAAGTGACCCTGTCGGATATTTCATTGATCAACAAAGCGCCTTTTTTAGGCGACACTTTGTTTTTCGCCAAACATGTGGAGCTTAGAATGGCCATTGGAGAACTTTTTAAAGGGCCAGAAGATCCTATCGCCATTCAAAGACTATATCTTGATGGGGCCAACCTGAACGTAAAAATAGATGCTGCCGAAAATGCCAATTATGACATTTCCATGAGCACTGAGGCCGACAGTGCTAACGATTCAAGTAGTTCAGGCTTCAAACTAGACCTACAAGAGTACGAAATAACAAATGCCAATATTTCTTATGCCGATATAGCTGGCGGAATGCTCTTTGTACTTAATGATGTACAGCATAAGGGTACTGGTGATCTTTCCCTTGAAACTTCTGAACTTCAGACCATGACCGATGCTTTGGTATCGTTTGAAATGGACAGCACTAATTACTTGAACAAAAACAAGGTTAAGTTAGACGCTTTGATCGGTATCGATCTCAACAAGATGAAATTTTCGTTCTTGAAGAACGAGGCGTTGGTCAACCAACTGCCGTTAGTGTTTAATGGCTACGTACAGATGAATGAGAACGATCAAGAGGTGGATATTAATTTTAAGACACCATCTTCCGATTTCAAGAACTTTTTGGCGATTATGCCCGCTGAATATTCCAAAAGCATTGAAAATGTCAAGACGACCGGAAATTTTGTGGTCGAGGGTGAATTCAACGGTATTGTAGATGAGACCCATATACCCAAATTCAATATTTCTATTATTTCCGAAAATGCTTCTTTCAAGTATCCCGATCTTCCAAAATCGGTTCGTAACATCCACATTGACACAAAGATTAATAATACCACTGGTATCGTAGAAGATACCTATGTCGATATCGATAAGTTATCTTTCATGATCGATGATGACAAGTTCAATATGACCGCCCAAATCAAAGAATTGATGGGTAATACCAAGGTAAATGCACATATAGATGGTAAAATAAACCTTGCAAACCTTTCAAAGGCCTATCCCGTGTCTTCTGACTTAAACTTAAAAGGACTTTTGAATGCCGATATCACTACGGCTTTCGATATGGCTTCCATAGAAAACAAGCAGTATGAGAAGACCAACACGACCGGAATGTTAAAGCTTGCCGATTTTGAATACAACTCGGCCGAAATTCCGAATCCGGTGAAGCTGAAGTCGACCGCTTTGACCTTTAATCCAAAAACAGTTACCCTGAACGAATTGAACGGTACTACCGGAAAGACGGATTTTAACGCCACCGGAACCATAAACAATCTTTTGGGTTTCATGTTCAACGATGAGAAGGTAGAAGGAAATTTTGACCTAAAATCGAATACCTTTGCTTTAAATGATTTTATGGTCGCCGAAGAAATTAAAACTTCAGGAGTTACGACAGCCGAAGGGCAAACCAAGCCTGTAGCCACTGAAGAGAAAATAAAGATCCCCGCATTTTTAGATGCCAATATCAACGCTTCGGCGAACACGGTTCTGTACGATAACCTTACCCTGAAAGATGTAAAGGGAAATCTGCGGATCAAAGATGAAAAGGCGACATTGAGCAATATGACCTCGACTATGTTTAATGGTAAAGTGGCGTTCGACGGAGAAGTGTCAACTAAGAACGAAACCCCTACCTTCGCTATGAAATTGGGTATGGACCAATTGCAGATCGGCGAGACTTTTAAGGCCATGGAGCTTTTTAAAGTTTTGGCTCCTGTCGCAAATGCCATACAGGGAAAATTGAATTCTACGATTTCTATTTCGGGCAACCTTTCAGACGACTTTACCCCAAACTTGAGCACCATTTCAGGCAATGTACTTGCAGAGCTGCTAGAGGCGGTCAACATACCAGATCAGGCCAAGATACTCTCGTCATTGACCACAAAACTCGATTTTCTAAAACTCGATAAAGTAGACCTCAAAGGGTTGAAAACGGCCCTAACTTTTGAAGATGGTGTGGTCAAAGTAAAACCCTTCACCATCAAATATCAAGATTTGGCGATCAATATGGCGGGTAGCCATACTTTTGATAAAAAGTTGAGCTATACGGCAACGTTGGAGGTACCTTCCAAATATTTAGGAAAAGAAATTAACGCCCTGATTGCGAAAATCGATGATCGGGCATTAGATAACCTTACCATTCCCGTAACGGCGAATATTGGGGGCGTTTACGACAGTCCGCAAGTGACCACTGACTTTACTACGGGTATTAAAAGTCTAACCACCAAATTGATTGAAATCGAAAAACAAAAATTGATCAGTAAAGGTAAAGACAAGGCCAAAGATTTGATAGGAGATATTTTGGCCGGAAATGGTTCTAAAAAAGATTCAACGCAAAAAAAAGACCCAATTAAAGAAGATGCCAAAGAAATTATAGGGGGCATCTTAGGAGGAACAAAAACAAAGGATACCACAAAAACACAAACGGATTCCGTACCCCAGAAAAAAGAGGAAGATGTGGTAAAAGAGAAGGCCAAAGATATTTTAGGAGGACTATTAGGCGGTAAGAAGAAAAAGAAGGATACGGTTAATTGATGGTCAGGCCCACATAATAGCCCTCACTACCACGAACGTTGAATACCGTATTGTCCGAGAACATAAGGTACTGTCCTTTTATTCCTATTAAGTTGCCTGTATAATTAGGTGTTTTATCCAGGTTCAAACTTTTGACCTTTTCAGGATAATGCATTACCGGAAATTCCAGATTCGTCTCACTGTTCGATGCGATATAATAATCGATGGCCTCTTCGGGAATGTATTGCTTTAATTTATTTCGCCATTCCACCAAATTTTCATCGACCACATCATTGGTCAACATTTTTCGCCAATTCGTTTTGTCGCCAATATGTTCTTTTAATGCTACTTCAGTTATGCCAGCCAAATAACGATTCGGTACTTCTACGATCTCAATGGCCTCATGTGCGCCTTGATCGATCCAACGGGTAGGTATCTGGGTCTTACGGGTTACGCCGACCTTTATATTGCTAGAATTGGCCAGATACACGATATGGGGCTGTAATTGTACTTTCTTTTCATAATCAAGATCTCGGTCTTCTTTTTCTAAATGTGCGGTACTCAGTTCAGGCCGCATGATCCAATCGCCGGCCGAAGGAATCTCGAAAAAACAGCTTTTGCAGAAACCTTGGCGAAATATAGGTCGGTCATTGCCGCAGTTCAGGCATTGATATTTTATAAGGTTGATTTTTAGGGCTTTATCTAAGACTTGGTTAATATTTAAAAAGTCGTTCTCGAAGACCATGTAGTATTGAATGGGACTTCCTACTTCAGTCTGCATTTTTCGTAAAACACCTTCGTATTGCATAAAACAGGTTCTTATTTGAAAATGATGTTGATATGGTCTATTTTAGACGGATAAAGATACCCAAAAATGCCGATTCCTCTGTTCAATTCTATTGCCTCATGGCTGCTAAAAAAGCGCTATCATCAAATAGAGCTTTTTCTTAAGTACCCTGAAGAAGTACAGGAAGAAGTATTGTTTCAGTTATTGGAAATCGCCGAGGATACCGAAATTGGAAAACAGTTCGAATTTGATTCCATCAACAATTATAAAACGTTTCGTGAAAGGGTGCCAATTCGTTCATACGAAGAAATTGAGCCGATCATAGAACGAACCCGGCGCGGCGAGCAGAATATTTTTTGGCCCACCTCAATTAAATGGTTCGCCAAGAGTAGCGGAACTACAAACGCCAAGAGTAAATTCATTCCTGTAAGTGAAGAGGCTTTGGAAGATTGTCATTACAAATCAGGTAAAGATCTACTATGTCTATATCTAAATAACAATGAAAACTCTCAGCTGTTTACAGGCAAAAGTCTTCGTTTAGGGGGCAGTAAGGAATTGTATGAAGACAATGGTTCTTTTTTTGGAGATCTTTCAGCCATTTTGATCGACAACATGCCCCTTTGGGCCGAGTTCAGCAGTACTCCGAGCAGCAAGGTTTCTTTGATGAGCGAATGGGAAAGTAAATTACAGGCCATCATTAAAGAAAGTACTCAAGAGAATGTAACGAGTCTTGCAGGCGTGCCTTCGTGGATGTTGGTGCTTCTTAATAACGTTATAGAAACAACTGGTAAAGACCATCTCTTTCAAGTGTGGGAAAATCTTGAAGTGTATTTTCACGGGGGGGTCAGTTTTAATCCATATAAAGAGCAATATAAAAAACTGCTTCCGCGTAAGAGTTTTAAGTATTATGAAATCTATAATGCTTCCGAAGGGTTTTTTGCCATTCAAGACCGTAATAATGCCGATGACCTTTTGTTGATGTTGGATTATGGAATTTTCTATGAGTTCATACCTATGGATATGTATGGCACATCAGACCAAATGACCATTCCCCTTTGGGAAGTAAAAATAAATACCAACTACGCCATTATCATTACTACCAATTCAGGACTTTGGCGTTATAAAATAGGCGATACGGTTCGGTTTACATCAACAAGCCCATATCGCATAAAAGTAACAGGGCGAACCAAGCATCATATCAATGTTTTCGGAGAAGAATTGATTATTGAAAATGCCGAGGAAGCATTAAAGAATATTTGTAAAAAAACAGGGGCCGAAATAAAAGACTATACCGCAGGGCCCATATTCATGTCTGGGAAAGAAAAAGGCGCGCACGAATGGATCATCGAATTTAGAAAGCCGCCGGAAGAACTGGACTATTTTACTGAATTTTTGGACAATGCCCTTAAATCGTTAAATTCCGATTATGAGGCAAAGCGTTACAAAAATACCACTTTGAATATGCCAAAAGTGCATATCGCGCGGGAGAACCTTTTTTACGATTGGTTAAAATCAAAAGACAAGCTAGGGGGCCAACACAAGATCCCGCGTTTGTCGAATAAGAGGGACTACATTGAAGAATTGCTTCAGATGAACAAATAGTCACTACATTAAGGATTAAATTTCCACCAATGGATTTTACTGGAATTTTTAATTTTCTTTTGATTGCAGGTGCGGTACAAGGGTTTGTCTTTAATATTGCCACTTTTCTTTCACGCAAGCGCGTAGAAAAACCTATACTTTACCTTAATCTTTTTGTGTTTTTTCTGTCGCTGAACAACCTACAATCATGGTTGGTCGATAAGGGATATGTATTGACTCCTTTTTTTCCTGGGCACTTTTTGTTTCCTTGGTATTTGCTTATCGTTCCCATGTTTTATGCCTTTCTGATCCATTATTTAGGTATAGCGAAAAAGAAACGCCCGTTTATT
The DNA here is from genome assembly GCA_049667765.1 of Flavobacteriaceae bacterium. Classification (GTDB taxonomy): domain Bacteria; phylum Bacteroidota; class Bacteroidia; order Flavobacteriales; family Flavobacteriaceae; genus JBATIN01. Next base: position 2,396 of record JBATIN010000485.1, on the reverse strand, counting down.
AGACTCTCTATTTTACTTTTTTCTTTTGCACTGTTCTTAAGGATTTTGATTATTGTATTAGTGAACAACAATGTAGTCTCAAAAAATCTACTCGCAAGTTACAACCTATATGAAGATGCGGCGGCCTTATTATACTCGCTCTTTATTTTTTATAGTTCGTTACGTCTTCTCTTCAGGTTACAAGGATTGTACCGTCCTATTTTGGACTTTGATGACCTAAATTGGGTTAAGCGATTTCTCGGTTTGGGTACCATTGTTTTATTTCTTTGGGGCGTTTCTGTGGTCTTGAACTCTTTTGCGGCCAGTGATTGGCGACCTTATACGTATTATCCGTTACGATTAAGTTCATCGATATTGATTTATTGGATCGGTTATCAGGCATTTTTCAGGTATGTAGTATTAAAAGATAGGATATTATTGCGTAAAGAAATAAGAAATGACGCGGTCGGTGAACTAGGTAATGTTATTAAAGGTGAGGCAAAGATTAGCGAGAAGAGCGAAAGTGCTTTTGCCGAAGTAAATACATATATCACTACGAACCAGAAGTTTTTAGACCCCAACCTTGGATTGGAAAGCCTTGCCGAAGAACTCGATATGAGCGTAAGCAATCTTTCAAAACTTATAAATACCCATTCCCAAGGTAATTTTTCCGACCTTATTAATCAACTTAGGGTTGAAGAGGCTAAAAAGCAGTTGTCGGATACCGAATTTTCAAATTACACCATGGTCGCCATAGGCTTAGAATGTGGTTTTAACTCGAAATCTACCTTCTACACCGCATTCAAAAAATTTACTGGAAAAACACCTACAGTGTACAGGAAACAACAATCCAAATAATCTTCTAAGTTGTCCGGATTCTTCCAAATCACATGATTTTGGACATTCATTGATATTTTCAGACCTAGTTTTGAATTGAACTTAAAATCAGAAATTATGAAAAAGCTACTTTTTATTATTTCAATTGTTTTTTATGGTTGTGCTTTTGGACAAAGAAACTTGGTTTTTACAGAACTAGGAGGCAATGGTGGGCTGTTCTCTTTTAACTACGAAAGACAATTAACAACAGACTTTGGCCTAAGTCTAAGGGCTGGAATAGGAATGACTGCCTTTGATTTCAAAAAAGAAGAACCGTTTGAACCTGTTCCTGGTTGCATAGGTTGTGGCGTATTTTCTGGTCTACCTGATTTTGTCATGTCTCTTCCGATTTCTGTCCAATACCTATTTGACTTGAATCGTAATAATTATTTGGAAACTGGATTAGGGTATACATGGCAGGCACCGGCAGGTGGATATGACGATAAATCGATTCAGGTATTTCACGCTTCATTAGGTTTTAGAAGATATTTTGGCACTGGTAAAAAATGGATGTGGAAAATAATGCTTTCACCGATTATAGGAGTAGCTGGTGAAAATGTTTATCGAGACCAAGGGCCAGATCTTTGGGGAGGAATCTCCATTGGAAAAAGGTTCTAATCAAATGTATTCAAATTGTACTATCAATAAAAAGTTTAAAGTCTAAGGTTATGAAAAAAAGATTTTATACGTTAATAATAGGTTTGGTCATGATATCATGTACAAAAGAAATGATAGATACATCCTATACTATAAAGGGCAAAGTATTGATAGATACCTATTTAGTTTCCGATGAGGGTGTTCTGCTAAGAGAGTCTGAGATAATTCCAGTACCCGATATTGAAGTTTTTGTAGTTACCTCCAGATGCTTTGCATTTAATTGTGGATTTGAGGGTATTTTAGAAGAGAGGGATGTTACGGACGCCGAGGGCAACTATTCCATCACTTTCGAACGCAATGACCTTTTCGGGCATGAGGTCGATATTATTGTGCCTGAAAATTATACTATAAGAACCAAAGAAAGCCGCGACATTAATAATCGTGTTTTTGAAGTGAAAATCATTTTAAAGCCTGATTTCTAGATAAATAGAGGTTTAGGCTTTACTCCGTGTATGGCAGAAAATATTACGTAAAAGAGACATTTCCGCTAATGATAAAGGTTAATACCATGGCTTTGAGGTTTTATACGCTTTTAAGAGCCAGAAATGAACTACAACGAAGAATTGCTTCACATCAACAAATAAAAGTGGCTATCTCTCGTTTTATGTTCAAATTGGTCTAGAATTTAACCTTGAAAACCAATTTAAACTTAGTATTATGGCAGAAAGATTAGTAATAGTATCCGATATGTGGGGGGCTAAAAAAGGTCTCTGGATTACGTCTTACCTTGGGTACTTACAACAGTATTACGACATTACTTTTTATGATAGCCAGCAATTGGCCAATATTGACCTGAAGGTAAATACTACAGATAATATTCATAAAGCGTTTGTTAATGGCGGTATTGATACAGCTTCCGCACATCTTCTAATACGTGAGAAAAT
>JBATIN010000484.1:0-6043 GCA_049667765.1 Flavobacteriaceae bacterium | reverse complement strand
ATAATGACGGAACTACTACGATTTTGAACATTAATTAAAAGATATAAGCAAAGAATTGTAATTACCTTTATACTATATTTAATAGAACCCTAATATAAAGCGAAACAAAAATGCGATTATTTTCAATTCTCATCCTATTATTGGTCATAAGTAGCTGTAATAGAACTAAAAAACCAGTTGAAAAACCTGAAAACATCGTACCTCAACGAGGGGAATTGAGTTTAGATTCCCAGATTTTTTTGGGCAACCGGTTGTTTTCTGAAAAAACATGCATTACCTGTCACGATGTTTACGAAAAAAAAATAGGGCCCTCGGTCAAAGAGATTATGACCGTTTACAAAGAAAAAGACGGGGACATAGTCGCATTTTTAAAGGGCGAGGCCAAACCGATGGTAGACACGATGGCAAGTCAAGTGGCCATTATGCAAGCGAATATTGACGGTTTTCTAAAAAATATTTCCGATGAAGAGCTGAAAACCATCTCCACTTATATGCTGCATGTCGATAATTTGAACTCGGCACGGCCGGATACACCAAATTAACAACTCAAGAAACAAAAATTTTATTGGATGCCTTAAATAAGGGTTCAACTTTCAAAAACCATCTGCTTACCGCAACTGCCATCTGCTCACTGAGCACTGCTACTGCCAACTTCCTTTGTAACAAAAGTTGCTGTAGACCGGCTGCAAAATTTCGAATTTTACAGGAATAGATAGAATTAAGTGAACATGACAAGTATCATTTTCTAGCTGTACTTGTTGGGTTAGCTTTATCGAAAATCCAATCAAAATGTCCAAAATAGTAATATTGGGAGCAGGAATATCAGGCCATGTCGCCGCTGCACACCTCCGAAGGAAACTGCCTAAAAAACATGAAGTTGTGGTAGTTTCCCCGAATGGGAATTACCAATGGATTCCTTCTAATATATGGGTAGGTATCGGACGCATGAAACCGAAAGACATCCTCTTTCCTTTAACTCCTTTGTACAAAAAGAAAGGCATCGATTTTATTAGGGCGAAGGTAACGACCTTCCATCCTGAAGGAGATGCCGAAACGGAAAAACCCTATGTAAATGTGGAATACGTTATTGGAGAGGAAAAAGGGAAAACCGAAAAAGTAACCTATGATTATCTGATTAACGCTACGGGACCTAAATTGGCCTTTGATATGACGGAAGGCCTGAATCCCGGAACGAACAAAGCCTATTCCGTTTGTACCTATACCCACGCCGAACATGCCTGGAATGCATTGAACGACTTGATCCAACAAATGAAACAAGGCAAAAAGGCCAAAATTTTAATTGGTACTGGGCATGCCAAATCCACTTGCCAAGGTGCTGCCTTTGAATATATATTAAATGTTGAACAAGAACTAAGACGCCACAAAGTTCGTGACAAGGCGGAAATAGTTTGGATTGCCAACGAACCTGAATTGGGCGATTTTGGTATGGATGGAATGCTGCTAAGTTATGGCAATAACATCATGAAATCGAGCGAGATGGTCGAGATGGTGTTCGAAGATCGTGGTATAAAATGGATTATCGGTGCCGGCGTAAACAAAATAGAAGATGGGGTTGCCCACTATGAAACCCTTGATGGGGAATACAAATCGGAAAGCTATGATTTTGCCATGTTGATTCCGGCATTTTCAGGACACGGTTTTAAGGCCTTCGACAAAAATAATCAGGACATCACTGAAAAGCTTTTCAAAGGTTTTATGATCGTAGATGCCGATTATACCCCAAAACCTTATGAAGAATGGAGCGTTCAAGATTGGCCGGAAACCTATCAGAATCCATCGTATAAAAACATATTCGCCCCAGGGATCGCCTTTGCGCCACCACACCCCATTTCAAAACCAAGGGTTAGTAAGAATGGTACTGCTATTTCGCCATCCCCACCAAGAACCGGTATGCCATCCGGCATTACTGCTAAATTGGTCGCAGATAATATCATAGACATCATCAACGGAAAAAAAGAGTTGCACCATAAAGGATCAATGGGCAATATGGGCGCCGCTTGTATCGCATCCGCTGGATATGGAATGACAAAAGGAAGTGGAATAAGTATCACGACCTTCCCTATCGTTCCTGATTTTAAAAAATACCCAGATACACACGGGCGAAAACTGGGCAAGACTTTTGGAGAAATCGGTCTTGCAGGCCATTGGTTGAAATTGGCCCTACATTATGCTTTTATTTATAAAGCGAAGATGCGGCCATTTTGGTGGTTGATACCGGAATAGGTTTCAAGTTTAAATGGTTTTTATTGTTTCAGGTTATTTTAAAACAAGAAACAATAGAAACCAGAAACAAATAATTAAAAAAGATGAGAAGAATATCAAAATCAAAACGCTTTGTGATGATGAACCCCATCATTCAATTTTTCAGGTTCATTTGGTTGAGTGTGAAAATATTGGTCATCGTTGCGGGTGGCCATGGTGGAACACGAAAAACAGCATCCTAATGACAAAGAAAGCAATTCTACTTACGGTTTTGGGCGTTGCCATTGGTGCAATCGCTGGTTATGTTTACTATGCACAAGTCGGTTGTATTTCAGGCACTTGCGCCATAACCTCAAAACCTGTGAATAGCACATTATATGGGGCCTTTATGGGCGGATTGTTCTTCAATGCGTTCGTAAAATCCCCTAAAAAGTAAACCGGTTCCATATCCGGTTTTGTTGGTTGTTTATTGAAAGGCACCTCGGTAAAACGGGGTGCCTTTTATGTAACAAAAGTAACTGTGGAATTCTTGTTTAACCCTGATATTTATAGTCCATTTTAAATAAAATAACATGCGACTACCAGATAGTATCAGTAAAACTGTAATAGCCCTTTTGATGGCGACATTCGTGTTGTCTTCCTGCAAAGAAAACAAATCGTCCAATGTAAATACGGAAACGACTGAAGACAAGACTTTACAAGAAATGGCAGTAGAAACCGAAGCCAATATCGACGATTATTATCCAGGTCCGAATTTCATGAAAATACTGGCGGATGAAAATAATGGATTGGATCTTTCGGAAGTCCAAAAATCAATTTTTGAAGATTGGCGAAAAGAAAATCATTCGAAGATTGAAATGAAAATGAAGGAAGTGGCATCCTTGGAAAAAGGAATAAAATTACTATCGCAAAACAAGGCGGATGCATCGGAAATACTTGATAAAACTAATGCGGCCGAAAGTATAAGAAAGGAAATTGCCATGACAAAGCTACTTTGCAGAAACCACATCATTGAAACACTACGACCCGAACAATGGGATGCTTTGATAGCCAAGTACGAAAATGACTTCCCTTTTGTAGTAAAGACGAAAATGATGGACGTGGTGCAGCATGTCAATCCCGTACCCAATTATACTCAAGTCATCAATAAAAATATAGATGGACTGCAAATAACACCTGAACAAAAGTCCACTTTTGACGCATGGAGCACCGAACACCATCCTCAAATGATGGAAATGGCAAATAAGGTCATAGCACTTGAAAAGGAAATCTATCTAGCCTCTCTCGAAAAACAATCCAACGAAGTAATTCTCGAAAAAATAGATGAGATTTCCAAATTAAGAAACGATATCGTTACTATGAAAACCCAGTGTAGAGACATGGTTGTAGAAAACCTAAAACCAGAACAATGGGCAAGTCTAGTTGAGAAAACAAACTATTAAATATAACCCTAGCATCTTATAAAAATGAAAGCTATTATAATTTTGCGAATGCTGGTACTTATCGTCGGACTTTTTACCTTAATTACTGCCTGTACCGATGAGGAATCGGACAAGTCCATAGAAGATTTGGAAAATGCCGTAATGGGTAACGAAGACAAAGAGGCGCTGCTATTTATGCTGGAAGAGGAAAAACTGGCCCGAGACACCTATCGCTTTCTTGATGACTTATGGGCGATCAATCAGTTTTCCAATATCAAAGAGAGTGAACAGAGCCATATGAATTCGGTAATCACTTTACTAGAGCAAAATGCCATTGAGTATACCATTTTACCAGATGGCGAGTTTGCGAACAGTGAAATACAAGAGTTGTACGATCAATTTATTATTGATGGCAGTATTGATGAAAAATTGGCATTGCGTGTAGGTGCGACCATAGAAGACCTTGACATTGTTGATCTCGAAAACTATTTGCAGTCCTCAAAGAATGATGCGATAACATCCGTTTTTGAAAATTTACAATGTGGTTCTCGCAACCATTTGAAAAGTTTTGTTGTTGCTCTGGAGCAATATGAAACTTCCTATGAACCACAGTACTTAACCGTAAATGACTATGAACTTATTATTAGTTCTAGTAGAGAACAATGTGGGCGGTAATTTTTTAGTGTTCAAGAATTACAAAAACACCCATGTTTAGATTTGTTTTGGTTGGTTGTTTGTTTGATAAAAGGCACCTTTGTAAAATGAGGTGCCTTTTTAATTAAGCTGGTAAAAATTATAAATCCGATCATTAAATAAAGAGAAGCTGCGTACCTTCTTCATCGGCCCTATTGTAGAAATCGCCGATAGTCAAAATACCCTCTATCTCATCGATTAAATCTTCTTCTTTTAAATGGAACATATCGACCGCGAGTTTACAAGCCCAAAGCCTACAACCGGAATCCGAGAGGATTTCCAGGAACTCCCCTACCGGCGGCATATCTAATTTTTCCATTTCATTTTTCATCATTTTGGTAGCGAATGCCTCCACCCCAGGTAATCCTCCTAGCATAGTGGGTATATGCATGGCAGGATTGCCCACTGTGGCCACATGTAAATGTTCCAGTTTTTTCTTCTGGATGGCCTCCAGACCGAAAAACGTAAAAAATATTTCTGATTCTATGCCTTCCATTCGTGCGCCATTGGCCATGATGAATGCTGCATATACGTTTTCGATCGTTGCCTTTGAAAGAATGAAAAGCATCTTTCTAACTTTGGACTTTCCCATAATTTAATTTTTAAATATTGTGGTTTAGATTGCCGTACCGACTGAAAACCTGAGCGATTTATGCCAGAACGGATTAATGATTAAATACAGCTTTTAGGTTTCGGAATGCCAGCTATCATCGTAGCTTTCTTTAAAGGGCCGCCAGGAAAAAGGCTGTAAAATTCCTTAATGTCGATAACCCCGCTTTTTTTGATACCACGTATTGAAAGTGGTTCATCACTATTGTGTTTCTCATGAATGTATTCAATTACCTCCCAATGCCTATCGGTCATGCAAATACCATTTTCGTCGGCGATACAATCCCCAATTTCCTTGGTCCATTGTGAGAAGTCGGTCAGATAGCCTTCTTCGTTTACTTCAATTTCGGTTTGTGATATTATTTTTCGCATTGTTAAATACTTTAGATTAGTTATTTTACTTCTTCAAATTGTTTTCCTTTTTCTGACATTGTCGCAGATACAAATGGAATATGGATTCCCTTGATCAACATATTCCAATACACCCATCTAAAGGCCATTTTACCCATATGATTGGTTCTACTTTCTTTTAAAAGGTTCAAGGGCCCGACACCGGGAAAGGGAAACGTTCCCTCAACAGGTTCATGGGTATAGTTGAAATCGATTAACAGCGCCTTGCCATTGCCTGTTTCTATAAAACAATTGGCATGGCCATCGAACTCTTCTTTAAGCTCCTCTCCTTTCATATAGCGTAGGATATTATCGGTCAAGATTTCCGCCTCAAAGTGCGCCACCGAACCTGCTTTTGAGGCTGGTAGATTTGTCGCATCTCCTATAGCAAAAATATTTTTGTGGTCTAAGCTCTGAAGGGTGCCCTTGTTAGTAGGTACATAATTCAGATCGTCGCCCAATCCTGAACGTTCGATCAAGGCATCGCCCATATTGGTGGGAACGGTAACCAGTAGGTCATATTCCACCTCAGTATCGCCATAGTCGATGATCTTATTATTTTCATAATCAACGCGCTCGATGGCAAAATCGGTTACTTCTTTGATACCCTTTTCCTCCAAGAGGTAATGAAGGGCCTTCGTGGCCTTTGGCTTTGTAAAAGCTCCGCCAAGTGGCGTGACAAAAGTGATATCCACTTTATCGCGCAT
>JBATIN010000483.1:0-2461 GCA_049667765.1 Flavobacteriaceae bacterium | reverse complement strand
CTTCCATTCTCCGGTGGCATCGGGCGTAAAACGGACTTGCCAGATATTTCCAGAAGTGGCACTTGTTTCGGCCGCATTTCCGTCAGCGGCATAAAATCCCGGTACGGTATAGGTTTTATCCCCATTTGTAAAAACGACATCCAACCGATAATCTAAAAAAGGATTTTCTTCCGCAAGTTCACTCGTTTCCGGCCCTTCAAAATTCAAGGTGACACGGTGCCATTTTTTTAATTCTCCATCAATTCTGGGTTCCGACTTTTGGGAACAACAAAAAATCGATAGTGCCATAAGTACGAATATCATCTTTGAGATAAAGGTTTTTATACTTTTCATGGGTACTATCGATTATAATTAATGGTAAGTGTTTAAAAGGAATTAATCTTCAATTGAATCGTATGTTTCCCAGGGGAAAGTCTGATGGATTCAAAAGCGGACGGTATTTTTTCGCCATTGTGTATGAGGTCTTTTCCAGCCAAATCATTTAGGGAAAACTCGGCTACCATATTGCCCGGAATTTCAATTTCATAGGTTTGAAGTCGTGGGCCATTGTGTGTGTATGTTGCTTTAATGGCACCCCTTACCGTTGGTAATTCTATAGCACTGGATTTCAAGGTGCTCATTTGAGGTTTAATCGTTGCAATTCCAAATCCCGGCGTTTTAGGTTTTATGCCCCACAATCCTCTTGGAATAACATTCGCTGGTACAGCCCCCCAAGCGTGGTTCCAGTCCAGATTATTTTTGTATTTATTGTCCCAAGATTCTAAGGTTATAGTTGATCCAATGCGAATCATATTGTACCAACTTCTATCGCTGGTATCGGTCAATAATTGGAACGCATAATCTTCTTCCCCCGCGTTATATAACCCATCCATTAAGAACTGGGAACCATAAACGCTACAGGCCATACCTCGGGATTTTACATAATTCACAACGGACTCATAATGTTCCTCGGGCACCAAACCGAAGGCCAAGGGCATCATGTTGGCATGTAAGGAGGCATGGTCCGTTCCGATACCATCCACATAAATTCCCCTTTCTTTATCGAACATTTGCTCGTTAACGGCCTTTTTGGCTTTGGCCGCCCTTAATTCGAAATCCATCACTTCTTGGGTTTTGCCTAAAATTCTGGCAAACTCCACCATGATTTTCATGTTCTCATAAAAGAAGGAATTGATTACCGTACTATAAGGCATAAACACAAAACCATCGAGTTCTCCCGGGGTCGTGCTACCGTTAAAATTAGGTGGTGGCCAATCGACGATATCCGTTAGGGGCTTTTTGTAATCATCGTTGAAACCCAGTTTTTGCATAAACGCTTTATCGACCTTTGTGGAGGTTATCAAACCGTCTTCGTTCGATAGTTCGTAAAGCGTTTTGTGCTTTAGCTCCTCATAATAGCGCTCGATCAGTTCTGTATTGCCGGTGTACATATAGTCGGCATAGATCAGCAAAGCTACATGTTGCTGCCATTCCGTAGGCCATGTGGGGTTCTTCATAAAGTACTCAATGGTGCGTCTTGCAATGGCAAACTCCCTATCGGTAGTATAATGGCTTAATTGATTTAGATAGGCATCGGCCTCGTAAGGAATACGCTCACGATCTCCGTCAACGTACAACCCATTAAAAGTAGTTGCCTTGATAGAGTATTTGCACAGATCCCAAACCTGATTTAAAATATCATCATTACTTTCAAAACTACTGGCCTTCTCATCCCAATAGGTATGGAATGCCAGTTGCTCCACATTATCGGCCGAAATAGGTTCTTGGGCACCTTCTATTTCTGCATATCTGAAAGGTACTAGTGGTGGAAAACCTTCCGGTAACGCAATTGCCTGATTTGGCCTTGTGTTTCTTTCATCCGTTTGTATGGGAATTCGATATTTGGTCAGCCCGGGCTTTACATCAACTTTCAGTTCTTGATACCGAATATTACTTTTCGCCGGTGGCGTTCTGTTCACATTGTCTTCGTCATTGACCATTTCGCCAACCCGAACCGTCAAGGTATGCGGTGTTTTGGCGTTGTAGGTAAAATCCATTGTGGCGAAGGCCGCTTTTCCGAAATCCATAAAATAGAAATCTCCCTTATCCTCAAATTTTACAGGTTTGATTTTACTGGTAACAAATTTGTTTTCGGTGGAAATGATATAGCTATCGCTTTGTCCCGTAGTGAATTTTTGAGGTTCGGAATAATCGACCAATCGGTTTTCTTCATCCCAGATGCGAACTTTCCAATAGTAGGTCTTTCCGACTTCCAAAGTCTTCCCTTCATACGCTACGTCTGTCGATGATGCCGAACGTACTTGCTGACTATCCCAAACGTCTCCATTGTTGGCATCGATACTTGCCTTGTTGGATGCCACCAAGATTTGATAGGCAGATTGAAATTTGGAACCAAGCGGGACGGTCCATCCGAACTCTGGTTGTAAATCGAAAATTTCGACTTCTGTTTCCGGCGCTCGTA
>JBATIN010000482.1:0-8734 GCA_049667765.1 Flavobacteriaceae bacterium | reverse complement strand
GCTTCAAGCCCTTTTTCACGGGTTTCATTGTAGAGTTCAAAGGCCCTTTGGTAATCCCCTTCGGTTTCGGCCAATCGCCCTAATTTTAAGTTAACCTCAAGATCTTGGGTCAGGTCCCCAAAAAGTTTAGCACCTTCGAATGCTTTTTCATAAAGTGATTTTGCTTCGGCATATTCATTGAGATTGAAGTACGCATCACCAAGGCAAATAAGGGCGTCGTTGGTAATTAAAGGCTGTTCTTCTTCGTAGGCCGCCAAACCCTCTTTTAAAATCATTATGGCCTTTTTAGGCTCCCCTTTTAAAATATAGATTTTGGCCAAACCGATCTTGTTCTTGTATATGTCTTCTGTGCTTTGGCCATCCTCACCGTTGGTGATGCCTTTAATATGCCATTTTATACTGTTATCTAAAAGCCCATTGAATCGATTGCCTACCCCAAGAATAAAGTAGGCTTTTGAATAATGGTTTTTTTTTGACGCTTCGGCCACATCCCAAAGTTCAAGTTCTTTTTGGTATAAGTTTCCATAATACAGAATGGAATCTGTGTTGGCCTGCGCGATATGGTAGGCCGCCAATTGTTCAATTACCGAAAATCGAGGCACCCCATACACTGCATTTTTTAAGGCTTGATAATAAGGGATAAGCGATTTCTGCTTGGTATTGGGTATGGTAGAAAACCAGATTTTATCATTTTGGTCATCAGGTTTCGAAGAATCTGTCTGGGCACTAACCGAAGAAATTAGGCAGTAAAGGAGTAGTTCCAGGCTTTTTAAAAAAACCCAGTGAAGCCTAAGGCTATATAAAAAACTGCTTTTCACGTATTGGTCAAATCGGCCTACTATCCCGGAAGATAAATGCGTTTTAAGTTATTTCCTTCTAGTGTAACGACCATCTTGTCTATATATTTAATCAATTCGGGGCAATCGCGGTCGAAATCATCACAAATTACGTTTTTGCTTTTTCCTTTGGAAAACAAGGTGATGCTAAGTTCACTTGTGCAGGAAGTTTTAGATGAGTAATAATCCTTTAGTTTCGAAAATCCTTTTGCTTCAATTTCAGTTAAGAATGCCAAAGTAGTTACCGTGTCTAAAGCGATTTGCGAAAAAGTATGATATTTTGTGTACGATGGGGTATTCGTGCTTACAGGATAGTAGCTGATTTTATCGATTGTCAACTCAAAACAATCGTAATGAAAAGCTCCACGGTCTACGATCAATGTATAGTCCGTTTTCAAGTCCTGACGGTTTAGGGTCGGGTAAGTGGATTTCTTATAGACCAGTATGGAGATAATCAATAAAACGAACGAGAGAAACGGAGTAAGGATTTTCACTGGTATGATTTTTTTTGGTTCGCTTCGCAAAGTTCATGTAAACCTTATTATGATAGCACACCAATTTTAGTGAATCTAAACCCCCTGAAAATTGGGATGTAATTGATTATGCTTCCACTCCAGATGAATTTTTACCCAAAATATGGTTGATGATAATCGGCGCGTGAATCCGTGAATTTTCGATAAACCATTTGTGGGTTTCCATTCCTCCACAAATCACTCCGGCCAAGAAAAGACCCTTAATATTGGTCTCCATGGTATTTGGGTCGTATTGCGGTAGTTTTTTTTCGTCTTTTGAAAGGGCAATGCCCATATTTTCTAAAAATTCAAAATTGGGCTTGTAGCCCGTTAAAGCCAAAACAAAATCATTTTCAAGACGAAGGTCGCCCTTTGGGGTGTCGATGACAATTTCAGTTTCGCGAATTTCTTTTACCGTAGCGTTATAATAGACTTTAATGCTTCCTTCTTCAATTCGGTTGATGATATCGGGGCGTACCCAATATTTTACACGTTGGCCTACTTCCGCTCCTCTAATGATCAATGATACTTCCGAACCCTTGCGCCAGCATTCCAATGCCGCATCGATGGCCGAATTGCTGGCGCCAACCACCGCTACTTTTTGACTGGCATAAAAGTGTGGGTCTTTATAGTAGTGCGAAACTTTTTCTAGATTTTCACCAGGAACATTAAGCATATTTGCAAGGTCATAGAAGCCAGTGGCAACAATGACATTCAACGCCTTGTATTTTGTTTTGTTCGTGGTGATCGTGAATCCAGTTTCTATTTTTTTTACTTTCAAAACTTTTTCAAATAGATGAATAGCAAGCTTGTTCGAAACAACGATTCTTCTGTAGTACTCCAGCGCTTCGCTGCGTTTCGGTTTGGCCTCTATACTAATGAAGGGTACATTATCGATTTCTAACCTTTCGGAAGACGAAAAGAACTGCATATTCGCCGGATAGTTGAAAAGCGAGTTTACGATAGGGCCTTTCTCAATAATTACATAACTCAACCCGGCCTTTTTGGCTTCAAGTCCGCAGGCGATACCGATCGGGCCTCCACCAATTATAAGTATATCTAATTCGTACGCTTTCTCCATGGCAAACTGATATTGGTGACAAAAATACTTGATTTTAAAGGGAAAAACTAGGTAAGCATTGTAAAAGGCAAGTAGGGTAGGCCACTGCTTTAATGGTATATGGCAAGATGATAAATATCATAGTTTACCGACTCTAAAAAAGAGAACTTTAAAGTATATAATTTATAAAACATGTAGATATGAGCCTTAGACAAAGAACCCCGATTTCAAGTATTATGACCACTAACTTGGTACTACTCAATACCACCGATGGCCTAGATAAGGCCGAACATCTTTTTAAAAAACATAAAATCCGCCATATTCCCGTTGTCGATGGAGGAAAAATTAAGGGTATGTTGAGTCTTACAGACCTTCTTAGAATTAGTTTTGTAGATGGGGCTTATGAAGATGAAGATAGTGTTGAAACGGTGGTTTATGATATGTTCACAATACCTCAGGTAATGGCAAAACATGTTCAAAGTGTTACACCTGATGCAACCATAAAAGAGGTCGCTGAGATACTGTCTAAAAAAGAATACCATGCGTTACCGGTCGTACAAAATGAAAAATTGGTCGGTATTGTAACTACCACCGATTTGATAAAATACCTGTTGGATCAGTTTTAGGTGTAGGAAATTTTGACCAGTTCGGCAATAGTTTTTTTTGGATCGGAAGATTTGAAGACAAAACTTCCGGCTACCAGAACGTCTGCACCGGCATCGACTAATGCTTTGGCATTTTCCGAAGTTACGCCGCCATCAATTTCAATTAGGGTTTTCGAGCGCTTGTGTTGTATCAAGGCTTTTAGGTCGCGTACTTTGTTATAGGTGTTCTCGATAAACGATTGACCACCGAAACCCGGGTTGACACTCATCATACAAACAAGGTCGATATCTTTAATGGTGTCTTCCAAAACATTGATATTGGTGTGCGGATTTAGTGCTACACCAGCTTGCATGCCTTCCGCCTTTATGGCTTGAAGCGTTCTATGGAGATGGGTGCATGCCTCGTAATGAACGGTTAAGATTGTGGCCCCTAAATCGGCAAAGGTTTTTATGTATCGATCCGGATCTATGATCATCAAGTGTACATCCAATGGTTTAGTGGCATGTTTTTGAATCGCTTTGATGACGGGCATGCCGTATGAGATGTTCGGTACAAACACCCCGTCCATCACATCGATATGATGCCAATCGGCCTCACTTTGATTCACCATTTCAACATCACGTTGAAGATTGCCGAAGTCTGCTGCTAGGAGTGACGGTGCTATTTTTGTTTTGCCCATAGTACGTTACTTGATTTTCAATGTAAAAGTAATAAAATGAAGTGGGATTGAAGAGTTGTAACAGCTGCTTCAATGAAAATCGGGCATTAAATTTTCTCGGCAATCACCTCCACCATGAGGCAGGTGCACATGGTTGCACTACTTATTTTTTCCAAAGCGGCCAGATCCAAAAGCGCTTGATCAACTTCCTGGGCAGTTAAGTAATTCTGGTTCACCAACCTAGGAAAGTAACTTTCGAAAAAGGTCTTTGGCCATTGCCAAACGCCATTGTAAGGCGTGGCGATTTTTATCATGGGCCGTACACTTATAACCTTCATACCTATTTTTTCTAGAATTACAGGAAGTTGTCGGCCAATGTCTATTTCATTTTCAGAATCCTTAAAACTTTTTAACGCCATCGATATTCCTTTTGCCAAGGCATCTTTTTTAGGCTCGGTCTGTAACGTAGACCAGTCATAATATTCGTGAATGACCATCTTGCCACCTGGTTTTAAGGCTTTTTGAACCTTATATAAGATTTCAGAGGGATTTTTGATCCATGCCAAAGCCCACCGACAGTACATGCCGTCTAGGCTTTCAGGAGTCAAGCGCATGGCGTCAAAATCAGTTGCAAGGGCTTCGATGTTCAAATGATACGAAAGGGCTATTTTCTGGAGAAATGAAATAAACCCCTCACTTTTGTCGATGCCGATCACTTTTCCGGTTTGGCCCACTAAAAATGCCAATTCCTTGGTGCAGTACCCGGGTCCGCAACCGAGGTCGAGCAAGGTCTGGCCGGCCCGAAAATTAGCAAGCCGCCAACCGTGTTGTGCCTCTTCGGCCCAAACTTGGTGTTGCACCCCAAGCCTGAAAAGTTCCTGTTCGTCAGCACCTAAAATGTAATCTTTGTTTTTCGGCATTTTAAAAGATTAAAGTTCTAATTGAAATAGTGCATCAGATCACTCTCCGCGGCAATATACCCAAAGGAACTATAAGCGTTGCTTTCAACTAAATTTTCCATGGCTTCCTTGGCTTTTGCCTTTTCATTAGTATAGAAATACCAGTTTGCCAATCCGTACAAAATTGCATCTGAAGAAGGACTCCCCATTTCGGTACTGGAAAGAGAATCTATGGGGATCATTCCCTTATAAAATCGGCAAAGGTCATAATAGCTATGGTTTTCAATAATGCTGGCATTTGCCTTAATTGGTTCTAGCTGTTGATCTGCCTTTGCTTTATTGCCCAACCGTCTTTGTATCATATAAAGCCAATGGGTGCTCGAGACTAGATTGTCGTCATTGTCACCAGATTCCTTACATTTAGTATAGGCATCAAAGGCTTTTTCGTAGTCGTGGTTTAGATAATAGGCCAGGCCTAAGTGATACCAAATATTACCATGTAAAGTACTTAAAGGGATATTCATCGCGTTGGGCATACCGTCAGGCTCAATTTCGTTTTCAGTGCCTTTAATGAGTCGCCCCGCTTTTTCAAGATCTGCCTTGGCTTCTTCGAATTGGCGTAATGAAATATAGCGATGTCCCCGATGTCGATACAACCTAGCATCTTCAGGAAACTTTTTTATCCCTTCGGAATAAATTTGAATCGCATCTTCATATCTTCCCAAATAAGCTGTTCTTCGACCATACCAGATAATATTATCCAAATTATTGGGGTCTTTCTCAAAATCTTCCTTAGCCGCATTGAAATGCTCCAACATTTTGACGGAAGGCTCGGAAATTTTGAATTCCTTTCCTAATGGTGTGACAAAAGTCAGTTCCGTTTTAACCGATTCCTGTTCTATCTTGGTTACATCCTTAGCCTCTTTTTTTTCACTTCGGCAGCCCATCAATAGAACTACCGTAACTAGAAATACGAAACCTTTTTTCATCTTTTTAAGGGCTATTTGCTCTCGCCGATCGCTTCCGCGCCACTACTTTTTAAAATTGCATTCACTTGTGACAAATCACTTTGCATAACCCCATTCAGTTCCCTTAAATGTTTTTCGAGCTCCGCGGATAATTCCCCAAAAACTTTGTACGCCCCATCGGTAGGTTTGGCATCACCAGATTCAACACTTCGCCGTAAAGACGCCAACCTGTTGTTCAGCTTAATCGGGAAATTGAGCGGATCTTGGCCCGATTGATTTTTGACCTGATACAGTTCTTCTTCTACTGCGGCTAGTTTTTTCAAGAATGGCGCGACGGTTTGTTGTTGATCGGCCTCTGAAATCCCCTTCTTGCTCGTTTCCAAGTGTTTTCGGATTTCCCGAATTTTTATGACGGCCTCGTTCGCAGCCGTAGTTTTCTGCATGATCTTATTCGCTAAATCAAATTGCTCATCTAGGTCTACTTTGGAAATCCCCTTTAAATTAGGGTCCATATGTATCTCAAAAGCATAGGTCTGCTCATAATCCGCGGATTTCAATCTTACCTTATATGTGCCTAAAGGAGCTTTCGGACCTCGTTGAGGGCGCGCACTCCAGATAATCATGCCTTTAAAATCAGTGGCACCAGGATACCTCATATCCCAAGTAAAGGTATTAATGCCCTTTGCCGTGGTCGGTTTTGACGAACCACCGCGTTCCCACCAAGGGGCATCAGGGTCTTTCTCATACTTAGGCTTGCTGCCCGTAAACGTTTTGATCAGCTTGTCATTGGCATCTAAAATTTCAATCGTGATGGTGTCTAGCTGGTCTTTTAGGTAGTATTGAACGGATGCATCCCCAATGCCTCGAATGGCATCGGAGGGTTGAAATAATATTGCGGATTGGTTTTTCATTTCATCCTTATATTGCCTTAAAGGATGGATGTCGTCCAAAATCCAAAATCCTCTACCATGCGAACCCAATACCACATCATTATCCTTCACCACCAAATCACGAATAGGTGTATCAGGAAGCTTTAACTGCAAACTTTGCCAAAGTGCACCATCGTTCATAGAAAAATAGACCCCATGTTCAGTGGCCAAAAACAATAGCCCTTGTCGTACCGGATCTTCGCGGACTGCCCGTGCAAAATGTCCGTCTTCGATGCCGTTGATGATCTTGGTCCATGTTTTGCCATAATCATGAGTTTTGAAAACATAGGGTTGCCTATCGTCTACCTGATAGCGATTGGCAGCTACGAACAAAGTGCCAGGTCGGTGTTTAGATTCATCGATGATACTTACCCTAGAGAATTTGGGCAAGTCTTTTGGGGTAATGTCTTCCCAGTTTTTTCCGCCATCTCTGGTAATATGAATTTTGCCATCGTCAGAGCCGGCCCAAATGGTATTGATATCATGATTAGATGGAGCAAGCGCAAATACGGTAGCATAGATTTCCGGGCCGTTCATATCCATGGTGATTACACCTCCGGTTTTACCTAAAGTCGTTGGGTCGGCATAGGTTAGATCCGGACTGATTTTTTCCCAAGATTGGCCATCATTCGTAGTTTTCCAAACATGTTGTGAGCAGGTATACATGACCTTTGGATCTTGTGGCGCGAACATGATTGGGAAGGTCCATTGCCAGCGTTCGGGCAATGCTTCTGCAGGTTCTCCTGAGAAGAATCTGGGATACACCTGTATATCTCGTGATTGTCCGTTGCTGCGGTCG
Organism: Flavobacteriaceae bacterium; assembly: GCA_049667765.1. GTDB lineage: Bacteria > Bacteroidota > Bacteroidia > Flavobacteriales > Flavobacteriaceae > JBATIN01. Next base: position 1,467 of record JBATIN010000482.1, on the reverse strand, counting down.
TATCTGGTCAAAAGCGCACCTTGACTACCGGCATAAAAAATATCCTTATTTACAGGGTGTTGGGTGATCCATCCACTTTCGCCACCCCCAACTTCATAGTACCAACCATGGTTAGGCCCACCTGCCTGCATATGCTCCCAACCGTCACTGGGTATGGCCAAGGTGCTGTTGTCTTGTTGTGCGCCGGCTACATGATAGGGAATATCGCTAGTGGTCATCACGTGATAGAGCTGCGTGGTCGTGTAATCTTCTTCCGTCCACGTTTTGCCTCCATTGATACTTACGATACCGCCACCATCGTTTGAACTGATCATTCGGTCGGGATTGTTCGGGTCTATCCATAGGTCATGATTATCACCATGGGGGACTTTTATTTCAGTGTCAAATTTTTTGCCGCCATCGGTCGATTTCCAGAAATCTACATTCAGGCAATACACGGTTTCCTTGTCCCAAGGGTCGGCATAAATGCGGGAATAGTAGAAGGCACGTTGCCTTAGTTTACGCTCGTCGTTGGTGCGCTCCCAAGTTTTGCCTCCATCATCTGAACGAAATACACCGCCTTCGTTGGCTTCAACAATGGCCCATACCCTGTTGGAATCTACCGGAGAAACCGTAACCCCGATTTTACCGATCGGAGGCGCTGGCATTCCGGTGTTGCTAGTCAAGTCAGTCCAGGTATCACCGCCATCGGTAGATTTCCATAATTTGGAATCGCCTCCACCGCCCCACATTTTCCATGCTTTGCGCTGTACTTCCCAGGTAGTGGCATACAATACTTTCGGATTAGTCCTGTCAATGATCAAATCTACTGCTCCTGCTTTCGGACTTACATACAGGACTTTTTCCCAGGTGTTGCCTCCATCCTTACTTCGGAAAACGCCCCGTTCCTCATTATCCCCATACGGATGACCTAGGGCGGCCACATATACTAGATCAGGATTCGTAGGATGTATTCTGATACGGGCAACAGCTTGTGTTTCTTTGAGCCCGAGATGGCGCCATGTTTTTCCGCCATCCTTGGTTTTATAAACCCCATCGCCTTGGGTAATGCTGCCACGCAATTGTACTTCGCCCATACCAATATATACGATATCGGGATTGGTTTCCGCAACGGCTACTGCGCCTACAGATGAACTGGTGATCTGCCCATCGGTAACCGGGGCCCATTCATTACCACCATCGGTTGTTTTCCAAAGTCCGCCACCTGTGGCGCCAAAATAATACTCGTTGGGCCGCCCGGGGCTACCGGCAGATCCCAAGGAACGACCGCCACGGTTCGGACCTATATTGCGCCATTCCAGACCTTCGTAAAAGCTTTTATCGAGCGGTTCGGGTTGCGGGGTTTGTGTTTTTGATTTTCGCTGGGCTGTAAGTGCAAAGGCACAACCAAAAAATGCAAGCACTACAAGGGTTTTAATCTTTTTCTTCATTTTACTAGTGTTTTGTATCTGATATAAAGGGTTAACT
>JBATIN010000481.1:0-7974 GCA_049667765.1 Flavobacteriaceae bacterium | reverse complement strand
ATTTTCTGGTTCAAAGCCCAATTTTTGGTTTCCGATAAACTGTATTTGCTGGTACACGACCAAAATGCCTACGATCAAGATTACAGAGGCCGCAAATTGTAAAATTACCAACCCTTTACGTACGACCTCATTGCTTTGACCCGGTGCAAAAGCGGATGCCAGTGCCGATTTTGGAGAAAACCGCGAAAGGTAAAACGCCGGATAAGATCCGGCAATCAAGGTGGTAATCGCCCAAATAAGAAAAAAGGCCATTATGGCCGGAAGGCTAAAGATTATGCTTTGGTCGAAATCTTGATCTGTTAAATCGTTGAACCAAGGTAATGCCACTAAGGCCAACAAGACTCCTAAAGCCATTGAAACAAAAGTGATCAAACCAGTTTCAGTATAGAATTGCGCGACTATAACCTTATTGCCTGCCCCGAGGGTTTTGTTGATGCCAACCTCTTTCGACCGTTTTTGTGAACGTGCCGTGGTCAGGTTCATATAGTTGATACACGCGATACATAAAATGAGAATGGCCAAGAACGCGAGATTCTTCACCTCTTGTATATCACCAATACGTTGTGCGTAAGAATTCTGATAGGCTGCGGAATACAAATGTATTTTTTCCAAAGGTTGTAGCGAAAATGAAAACCATTGGCCCTCCTTATCCACATTTTTGTCCAATATTTGTTGCATCTGTTGTTCTATGGATGTAACCGAAATTGCCTGATCAAACTGCACCAAAGTTTCAAAACTGGCATTGCTCCACCTTGGATTTCGAAAAAATACCGAAGAAGCAAAGGAAGCAATGGCATTAAAATTATAACTGCTGTTTTTCGGGAAGTCTTCGTAGACCGCTATAACTTCAAGGTCATTTCTATTATCGATCTTTATACTCTTACCGATTACATCGGAAGTTCCAAAATAGCGCTTCGCCGTGCTTTGGGAAAGGGCAATCGTACCTGGGCGATCTAAGTCGATCTGTTTTCCTTCCGTGATGTTTATTTTCAAGATATCAATGATATCAGTATCGCAATAGAATAGTCCGGTTTCGGTTAAATTTTTATCCCCTGCTTTGACTTGGGCGTTTTCTCCAAAACCACTTTTCAAAATGCGGGCGGCACGTGCGACATTGGGTATATCGGTTTTAAGGGCTGGTGCAAGGGCCGCCGGAGAACCGGCCCATACTTCTTGGCCGAACATTTCGCCCTCGGTATTTAACAATACCCGGTACGTATTTGAATCTCCTTTATAAAACTGGTCGAAACTAAGTTCGTGGCGAATGAACAAAAAGAGCACCAAGGTAATGGCAATACCCAAAGAAAGGCCCAAAATATTGATTGCTGAAAACAACCGGTTTGTTTTCAAATTGCGCCAAGCGATTTTTAAATGGTTCTTAAGCATAGTTCTCGTATTGAATTTTTTTCTTTTTTTTAGCTCTTCTCTTTCGTGAAAATAGGGGAGCTTTTTATTCGGTTCTCAAACTCTTCACCGGGTTTGCATTGGCCGCTTTGATGGCCTGAAAACTTACCGTTAAGATCGTAATGCCCAAGGCACCGAGTACGGCCAGGGCAAAGATCCACCACTCCATAATAACACGATACGGGTAGTCTTGCAACCAACCGTTCATTATGTAATAAGAGATAGGGATCGCAATAAAACAAGATATAATGACCAATTTTAAAAAGTCTTTCGAAAGCATGTTCCAGACGCTAAAGACCGAAGCACCGAGCACTTTGCGAACCCCGATTTCTTTGGTGCGCTGTTCGGCCACGAACGAGGTAAGTCCGAATAGGCCTAGGCAACTGATCAAGATAGCAAGTGCGGTAAATATTCCAGAAAGTGTCCCTATACGTTCTTCAGAAGCGAATTTTTCGCCATACTCGCTATCGACAAAATCATACTGAAACGGAATATCTGGAAAGTGCTCTTTAAACACCCTTTCTACAATGGCCAAGTTTTGGCTCGCACTTTGTTTCGGGTTCAACCGTAGATTATAATAGCTAGAATTATCGAACCTGTCGAAGACATAAAGTCCTTGTTTTACGGGCTCGTAGGGCGATTGTGTAATCATATCTTCTACGACGCCTATAATTTTTAAGGGTGGATTCGGGTCTTCTTCATCGTCATCTTTCAAGAACTTCCCGACCGGATTCTCCATTCCCAGATATTTTTTTGCCGTTTCATTAATGAGAACGGCCAGGGAGTCGGAAGCAAAATCCCTGGAAAAATCCCTTCCCTCTATAATTTTTAAATTAAGCGATTTCGCATATTCGGGGGAAACCTCTGTCCACGCCAAATCTTCTTGAAAACCTTCGGGCTTTCCTTCCCATGTATAGCCGCCCCTGTTCGACCATATTTGGGTGGTAGGACTACTGGAAGACGACATTTCAACAACAGCACCCGAAGCCAAAAATTCACTTCTCATAAGATCGTACTTGCCAAAAAAGTCTTGGCTAAAGGTCGGCACTTGTACCAAGCCTTCTTTATCATACCCCACCGGACGATTTTTGGCATAATTGATCTGCTGCATCACGATTACAGTACCAATAATAAAGGCCACCGATACCGTAAATTGAACCACTACCAATATTTTTCGGGGCAAGCCGGCATATTTACCCGCCTTAAAAGTGCCCTTTAAAACATCGACAGGTCGGAAAGAGGACAAATAAAGTGCCGGATAACTTCCGGCCACAAGGGCGGTAAAAACGATAAAAGCCAACGAACTCAACCAAAAAACCGGGTTTGCCCAAGGAAAGGAAATCGCTTTTTTAGACAAGTCGTTAAAGCCGTTCAATGACAATAAAACCATGACTACCGCAAGTACAAAAGCGAAAACGACCACTAAGAACGACTCGCTTAAAAATTGGTTGATCAACTGTGACCTTTGCGAACCGATAGATTTTCTAATACCCACCTCTTTGGCCCGTTTTTCGGATCTGGCGGTGCTCAGGTTCATGAAATTAATACAGGCCAATAGCAAAACGAAAGCGCCAATAATACCAAATAGCCAAACATATTTTATTCTTCCCCCTGATTGTTTCCCATTTTCAAAATTGCCGTGCAAGTACCATTCTTTCATCGGAAAAAGAAATATCTGCGGATTGAATTCAGCGGTATCTTCGTTCAGGTCTTTTTTGACATTGCTTATGGTCTGACTCACCTTTTCCATGTTGGCATTATCATCAAGCTCTACGAACATTTGAAAAGAATTATTGCCCCATTGGTCTTCGGCATTTCTCACCCATTCGGTATTGGCCAAATAATGGGCCCACGGAATTATGTACTCGGTATCGTTAAAAGTATTGTTTTCGGGTATGTCATTATACACCGCGGTCACCATAAGGTCATGCTGATTGCTCACCTTAACTATTTTACCAATAGGATCTTCTTTTCCGAACAAGGCATCGGCAGTAGACTGTGACAGCATAATAGAGTTGACCTCTCTTAAGCCATCTTTTTCGCCTTTTGCTATTTGCAGTTCCAGCAACTCAGGGGCTTCTTGCTGCATATAATTGCCCGTGCGCGAAAGGCTGGTCTCCTTGTACTTTAGGTACAGTTCATTCGTCCATGTAACCATGATCAAATGCTTGAAGTTATCGCCATATCCATCACGCAGGGCCTTTTCTAAAGGTCTTGGAATGGCCGGCCCCGTACCGGTATTGCCATTAAAGGTCTGTGATTGAAAAACCTGTGCTATTTTGTGCTGGTCCTTAAAATAGCTGTTGAACGATAGTTCGTCAAAGACCCATAGGCCTATTAACAAGGTCACGGCCATACCCAAGGCCAAACCACCGATATTGATAATCGAATACCCTTTGTTCTTGATGAGGTTCCGCCAGGCAATTTTTAGATAGTTTTTAAACATGGTTCTCGTTTTTTGATTATACTTTTTTTAAGCTCCCCTCTTTTTTGAAAAGAGGGGTGTCCCGCCCTCGACGGGACGGGGAGATTGAGTCATCTAGGACTAATGTTTCATAACTATTATTTTAATATTAAGCATCTATATTTTATGACTTAATCCCTCCGAGCCGCTAAAGCGGCCTACCTCCCTTTTTTAAAAGGGAGGAGCTTTTTTTCTCCCCCGCCAACTGACGGGGTTCGGCAGCTACTCGGTTCTTAGACTTTTAACCGGGTTCACAATCGCTGCTTTTATACTTTGGTAACTTACGGTAAGTATCGCTATGGCTATCGCTAAAAACGCCGCTAGTGCAAATACCCACCAAGGAATATCAATTTTATAGGAGAAATCTTCCAACCATTTGTTCATGGCATACCAGCCCAGAGGAAGGGATATTAAAATGGCCACGCCCACCAACTTTAAGAAATCTACGGTTAGTTTTAGGGAAATTTGGCCCACACTAGCGCCGAGTACTTTGCGAACACCAATTTCTTTTACACGTTTTTCAGCGTTAAAGGCAGCGAGCCCGAATAATCCCAAACATGCAATTATGATCGACAGAATCGTAAATATGATGAATATATTACCCAACCTGCGTTCACTTTGGTAAGAGTCGTTAAAAGAATCATCCATAAAGTAGTAGTTAAAGGGCTCACCTGGCACTATGTTGTTCCAAACGTCTTCTATCTTTGCTACTGCCTGTTCAAAATTGCCTGGTTCTATTTTTATGGCCATAGCGTAGGCTCCATCGGACAATCGAAGACTTAGGGCATCGATTTCTTGCTTCATCGACTCAAAATGAAAATCTTTTACCACTCCGATAATTGTAAAAAATTCGGGGTTTTCCGCATTAAAATCAGGCGAATATCGTTCTCCCAAGGCTGTCTCGGGAGTTAATTTCATAATTCGAACCGCGGTTTCATTCACAATGATCGCAGTGGAATCGTTTCCGAAATTTTTATCGAAATTACGCCCAGTAGCCAGTTCAAAACCCATGGTAGGCACATAATCATAATCTACTCCCCATGTTTGCATACTTACTGCATTCTCTTGATCGGTCAGTCCTTCTTCTGGAACAAATGTATTATCACTTCTACTTGATGGGGTAGGAAAAAAGCTGCTTAATGTAGCATTAACGACAAAGCCTAGCTGTTTCACTTGTTCTTTGAACGATGTCGCTTTGCTTCCTGCAGTATATACATCATTAACAACTAACACTTGGTCTTTTGAAAACCCAAGATCCTTACCTTGTATGTACTTCAATTGTTGGTAAACTACCAAGGTACTTATGATTAAAAAAACCGAAATGGCAAACTGAAAGACCACCAAGGAATTTCTAATCTTTCCCCCACCTATACTATGCTGTCCACTACCTTTAAGAACATTTATAGGAATAAATCGGGACATAAAAAATGCAGGGTAACTTCCTGAGAATAGCCCTAACAAAAGTACAGCCCCTAATAAGATAAGCCAGAATACGGGATTTAAAAAGGGTATGCCGATATCCTTATCGGCCAGTGAATTGAACAGAGGCAATACGGCAATCGCCAATACTAATGCCAGCAACATCGAAATAAAAGAAATCAAGCCGGACTCAACCAAAAACTGCCGAACCAAATCGCCTTTATTAGATCCCAACGTTTTACGTACCCCGACTTCTTTAGACCGTTTTAAGGATTGCGCCGTGGAAAGATTCATAAAATTAACACAAGCCAAAACAATTAAAAATAGGGCAATAAACGATAGAATATAAATGCTCTGCATATCATTATTAGAGCTGATCTCTGCAACAAGATTAGAACTCAAATGAATATCGGTCAGCGGTATAGTGCTATAAATCAGATAATTTCCAGCCGCCTTAAATTGTTCTTCGGTAATACCCGGCATAAAGCGTTGCACCCCTGGCACTACGTACTTGCCCAAGAAACCTTGTAGGGGTTCTTGCATATCCGCTACATTTGCTGTGGGAATCAATTTAAAAAAGGTCTGGTAATTATTACTGCCCCAATTCACTATATCAGCGTCCTCATTGCCGGCCATGGCTTCAAACAGACTGTAGTCCCTTAAAAATGAGTTTTTTGGTAAATCCTCCATAACTCCAGTTACCGTAAAGGGCTCTTCATTGTTCAACAACAGGTTTTGACCGAGGGCATTAGAAACCCCAAAGTGTTTTTCCGCGGCCGTTCTTGTCATTACTATTGTATTCGGGTTCTTAAGCGCCGTATTTGGATCTCCTGCAATCAATTTAATGCCGAACATGTCAAAAAATGAAGCATCTACAAAGGCGGTTCGTTCTTCTTTAACATTGGCTTCGGCACCTACTTTACGCACTAGGGCGCTACCCCTTGTTCTGAATCTGGTAACCTCTTCGATCTCTGAAAAATCGTTCTCCAAGGCTTCCGACATGGGTGCGGGCGTTACCGCATATTTTCGGGCATCACCCCCAAATTTTATATCTACGTTTACCCTATGGATCCGATCAGCATCGGAAAACATGGTGTCATAGGTCAGCTCATCGTAGATATATAGCGAGATAAGAAGGGCTCCGGCCATACCAATGGCAAGCCCAAATGTGTTCAAGAAGGTGAAAAACGGTTGTTTTTTTATGCCTCGCCATGCGATTTTTAGATAGTTTTTAAACATGGTTCTCTTTTTTTATTAATTATTCCTTAGCATGTGAAACCTTTATAGAATAAAGACTCGCCAAATCTCAAAGTGTTTCACTCTGTTCGTAAACTTTTTACCGGATTTACGTTAGCCGCTTTAATAGCCTGAAAACCCATAGTTAGCATGGCAATAACCAAGGCCATAACTCCGGAGAATGCAAACACCCACCACGGAATATCAATTCTATACGCAAAATCTTGCAGCCAATTGTTCATGAAATACCCGGCTATTGGCGATGCGATCAGCAAGGCTATGATGACCACCTTTACAAAATCGATAGCCAGTAATTGAACAATCTCTGAAATGCTTGCACCTAAAACTTTCCGAATTCCGATCTCTTTTGTTTTCTGTTGTGCCGTGAAGGCAATCAAGCCCAGTAAGCCCATACAGGCAACGAAAATGGTCAAGAAGGTAAAAACCCCGAACAAACTTGCTTGCCGTTTATCCGATAGGTACGCGGCATTTAGGTCATCGTCTAAAAATGAATATTCAAAAGGGATATCAGGTTGATACTTATTCCATCTATCCTGTATGTCATTTGTAATATCCTTTGGATTTCCCGCTTTCAGTTTTAGGGTTATAAAAGAAACGCCGGTATCGTAACTTTTTGAGGTATTTGAAAATAACGCAAATGGTTCGATGTGGCTATGAAGTGATTCCAAATTAAAATCCTTTAAAACCCCAATCACTTTGTATGATTCCATATTCCCGCCCGGATAACGTATCATGCTTCCTATAGGGTTTTTCCACCCTATTTGTTTGGCGGCGGCTTCATTGATAACCACCGATAGCGAATCGTTGAACCGGTCTTCAAATCCTCTACCATCCAATAGTTGTAAGTTCAATGTCGGAATGAACTGTGCATCGACTAAATAGGATTGCAACGTGATATCTTTGGCTACATTTTCATCTGGAGTAATGGTTTCGGGGACATAAAAATCCCCAAAGGCACCGTTTGTTAGCATACCTGATGATATTGTAGCGCTTTTGATTTCGGAAAGGGATTCCAACTCTCGCCGAAAGGTTTCTTCGCTTCCGCCCAATTTCTCGGTATTTTTTAGTACGATTAAATTTTCTTTATCATACCCTAGATCTCGGTTCTGTGCATATCTTAATTGTAAATACACGATAGCCGTTGAGATAATCATAATAATGGCAACGGTAAACTGAAAAACTACCAATCCGTTGCGAATAAACCCTCCCTTTCTATTGGATAGCCCACTTGTTCCTTTGAGGATATTAACAGGTTTAAATGAAGTAAGATAACAAGCGGGGTAAATGCCCGCTAGCAAGGCAGTAATAATGCTCAGACAGAGTATGAACAGCCAAATACCATCTTCAAAAACAGCTTGAAAAGGCAGGTTCTTGCCTGACAACTGATTAAAAAATGGTAGAACGGCCCAAACAAGAATTACCGCTAAAAC
>JBATIN010000480.1:0-3628 GCA_049667765.1 Flavobacteriaceae bacterium | reverse complement strand
CCGAAAAGGTACCCGGGTTTATTCTTTTTATCGGTTTTCCAGTATAGAAAATATAAAAGGAGAAATACAAAAATATAGGCAATTCCTTCGTATAACTGTGCTGGGTGGCGATAAGGAATGCTTTGCAGTACCTGAGAAAACTCGGCATTATTGGCTATTGCATCATAAGCGGAATTAAGCGTTTTTTTCCCTGTTAATCGTAAGGCTTCGGAAGGGTGCAGGTCGTCGGAGTCTCGAATAAATTTTGTGGCGAAAATAAAATTTTCATCGGTTACCTTCCCGTTGATCTCAGAGTTGAAAAAATTACCCAAGCGAACGCAGAAAGCCCCTATGGCGAAAGGGATGACGATGCGGTCTAGTATCCAAAGTATTTTAAATTCAGGATGTTTTCTGGTATACAAATACATGCCGGTGATGACCCCAATAGCGGCACCATGACTGGCCAAGCCTGCAAAACCGGTAAATTCAAACCCATCTGCAGTTTCTCGAATAGGTAGAAGAATTTCTAGTAAATGATTGGAGTAATAGGCCCAATCGTAAAAAAATACATGTCCTAATCGGGCACCCAGCATGGTGGCGATCAAGGTGTACATAAAAAGGGAATCGAGCTGCTCTACTGTTTTTTTCTCGTTGGTGAATATTTTTTTCATCAGATACCACCCTAGGGCGAACGAGATGACCCATAGCATGTTGTAATATTTTATTTGTAAAGGTCCTAGGCTGAAGATTGTTTCATCAGGATTCCAGATGATACCTAAAAAGTGCATATGTTCAATTTTGATGGCTAAGATAACAATTAGTATTCAGTATACCGATTACGGTTAGTGGTATAGTGGGTAGTCTTCACTATTTCAATATGAGGTTGGTGATAGTGCTGTCTAGAATTTTCAAGGCACAGGATCATACCCCGATCCGCCCCATGGGTGACAACTGAAAATACGTTTGATCGACAGCCATCCTCCCTTGAAAAGTCCGTGTTTGTTTAATGCCTCTAAAGTATAATGTGAGCAAGTGGGCGAGTAGCGACAAGTGGCAGGTGTATAGGGCGAAATAACCAGCTGATAGAACCTGACCAATAAAACGAACGGGGCAATCAATATTTTTTTCATGATTCGTTTTTTCACCGTTTATTTCGAAAAGTTTGGTGTAGAACTTTACGAAACACTGAAAGTAGTACCCTCTTTTCCATCTTTTAGCTGAATGCCTAAGGCGGCTAATTCATCTCGAATTTTATCGGAGGTGGCAAAATCCTTATTCGCCCTGGCCTCCATTCTCAGTTGGATCAATAGGTCTACAACGCCGGTTAATTTTTGACTGTCAGCGCCCGATTCACTTTTTCGCACAAGTCCTAGCACATCGAATATAAAGGCGTTCATGGTCTCTTGAAGTAGAGCTTTGTCATCGACGGTAATACTGGCCTGGCCTTCTTTAATTTGGTTGATGTGTTTTACGGCATCAAATAAGGTGGCAATGAGGATGGGCGTATTGAAGTCATCGTTCATGGCTTCGTAGCACTTATTTTTCCATGCGGCTACGTCAAAATCGGAAGTTTTACCAGTGTCTAGAGCCGAAAGCGTGTCCATTGCCTCCATAAGGCGATTGTATCCTTTTTCAGAAGCCAATAGGGCATCGTTGCTTAGGTCAAGAATACTGGTATAATGGGCCTGCATCATAAAAAAACGAACTACCGAAGGTGAAAAGGGTTTGCTGAGAATGTCATTTTCGCCAGAAAATATTTCGCCCGGCAGAATATTGTTCCCTGTTGATTTGGCCATTTTTTTCCCGTTCATGGTCAGCATATTGGCATGCAACCAATACCGCACGGGTGAATGACCGTTACTGGCCTCGGCTTGTGCAATTTCACATTCGTGATGTGGAAATTTCAGGTCCATACCCCCACCATGAATATCGAAGGTTTCGCCCAAGTATTTGGTGCTCATGGCGGTACATTCTAAATGCCAGCCTGGAAAGCCGTCGCCCCATGGGGAAGGCCATCGCATGATATGCTGTGGCTCGGCTTTTTTCCACAAGGCAAAATCTTGCGGACTTTTTTTATCGTCCTGGGCGGTCAATTCGCGGGTATTGGCAATCATGTCTTCCAGCTTTCTTCCGCTCAATTTGCCGTACTCATGGGTTTCGTTGAATTTTTTAACATCAAAATAGACCGATCCATTGGTCTCGTAGGCATATCCTTTTTCAATAATATCCTTGATGATTTCAATTTGTTCAATAATGTGGCCTGTTGCCGTAGGTTCTATGCTTGGGGGTAAAAAATTGAACTTTTCAAGAATGTTGTGGAAATCTACGGTATAACGTTGTACCACTTCCATAGGCTCTAATTGTTCAAGCCTGGCTTTTTTTGCAATTTTATCCTCGCCGTCTTCCGCATCACCCTCTAAGTGTCCTGCATCGGTAATATTGCGCACGTAGCGTACCTTGTAACCCAAATGTCGTAAATAACGAAAAATCATATCGAAGGACATGAATGTGCGGCAATTGCCCAAATGTACATTGCTATAAACCGTTGGTCCACAAACGTACATGCCGATATGACCTTCGTTCAGCGGTTTAAAATCTTCTTTTTTACCCGACAGGGAATTGGAAACTTTTAATGTTTGACTTTGGTACAACTGCATTTAAGATGTAAACGGTTAAAAATTGGTCTCTAGTTTTATGTAGTCCAAAAATTCTCTTCGAACGGCTTCTTCTTTGAACTTACCGCCATATTCTGCGGTTACGGTACTGCTATCGACATCGCGAATACCTCTTGAATTTACACACAAATGTTTGGCATCGATGACACAGGCGACATCTTCAGTACCCAATACTTTTTGTAGTTCACGTACAATTTGAATGTTCAGCCGTTCTTGAACTTGGGGCCTTTTGGCAAAATAGTCTACAATACGGTTCATTTTTGATAGCCCTACAACAGTACCTTTTGAAATATAGGCTACGTGCGCTTTACCAACAATGGGCAATAAATGATGTTCACATGTAGAATACACCGTAATGTTTTTTTCCACCAACATCTCGCCGTACTTGTACTTATTCTCGAACGTAGAGGATTTGGGTCTTTTATCGGGATGGAGCCCCCCAAAAATTTCATTTACGAACATTTTTGCGACACGATTAGGGGTGCCTTTTAGGCTGTCATCTTCAAGATCGAGGCCTAGGGTAAGCATTATCTCCCTTATATTTTCTCGAATGCGTTCAATTTTTTCACTATCATTTAAGATGAATGCATCCTGTCGCATCGGGGTGTCTTCCGAGGTCGAAAGATGCGCGTTTCCCATCTCATCGAATGGTTCATCCAAACTCCTGTCGATTTTCATCCAATTTTTCCTTTAAAGAACCGCAAAGATATACATTATATGGCACTTTATATCTTATACATGCGGTTACACAACATAAATTAGTGTTAAGGTAGATTAGTCCATATTTTTGAGGTTTCATTACAAAACCTACTTATGAAGCGCACATTTGTTGTACTTCTTATTTTGTTTTTTCTCGGGATTGGGCATGTTTTTGCACAAGTATCCGCAGATTGTGCTAGCGCCATACCCATTTGTTACAATACACCAGTAAACGGAGGAACAAAAGGCCTGGGGATCGATGATTTTAACGGGCA
>JBATIN010000479.1:0-5863 GCA_049667765.1 Flavobacteriaceae bacterium | reverse complement strand
ATCCAAGAACCTCTAAAGCAGATAACGCTTCATCTTTATTTGTATTGTTTGAAGTTGAGGAAACTTCATTAATATCGTAAACTTTCAAAATCTTGTCCCGTAGGTCCAAAATAACCCTTTGGGCCGTTTTGGCGCCAATTCCCTTTATTGCCTGTATAGTTGGCACATCGCCATTGGCGATCGCATCGCGAATTTGTACAGGTGACAGAGAAGATAACATGGTTCTGGCGGTACTTGATCCAATACCTGAAACCGACAAGAGCAAACGAAATATTTCGCGTTCGGATTTCTCGACAAAACCGAAGAGGGTATGGGAGTCTTCTTTAATCTGTAAATGTGTGAAAAGGAAAACATTTTCTACATCCTGAATTTTTGAAAAGGTATGAAGCGAGATATTCACAAAATAGCCTACGCCCGAACATTCAATGATGACGTCGGTGGGATTTTTTTCAATAAGCTTTCCTTTAAGGTGGTGGATCATTTTTCAAGTTCAAGTTCAACCCTTCGGCTCCGCTCAGGGTCCAGTTTCAAATTCAAATTCAATTGATTGAACTCAAATCAGATAAATCATTTTCTTATTCTTTGCGAGGTACTACGTCCTCGGTAAAACCTTTCGTTTTAGCTAACATAAAATCGATTAATGATTTTAAGACACCAATTTTAACGAATATTTTATTAGAGATCTAGCGAAATCCACCCCTTTGGGGGCTAGGGGACTTTGCCTACTTCCCCGTTTTCGCTTTCTTTCTTTTCTCGCGCTCTTGCGAGTCGATGGCAGCTACCGCTGCCATATTTACGATTTCATCTACACTGGCCCCTAAGGGGATAATGTGTACCGATTTTCGCAAGCCGACCATAATTGGGCCTATACTATCGGCCTTATTGAGTTCTTTAAGTAACTTATAGGTAATGTTCGCCGATTCAAGATTCGGAAAAATTAGGGTATTCACTTTTTTTCCTGATATTTTAGAAAACGGGAACTTCGTTTGGTTTAGTTCTTTGTTCAAGGCAAAATCGGTCTGTATCTCACCATCCACCAACAAATCAGGATTGGTTTCGTGTAAAATCTTTACCGCCTTGCGCACTTTAACGGCTGAAGGATGCGAAGAAGATCCAAAGTTCGCATAAGAGAGCAATGCGATTACCGGGTTAAAGCCAAAGTTCATGGCCACATTTGCCGTCATCTGTGTAATTTCGGCAAGTTCTTCGGCACTGGGGTCAATATTTATAGAGGTATCGGCAAGAAACATAGGGCCACGTTGGGTGGTCATAATATGTACCGTCGATACTTTTTTGACGTCTGCTGCCCTACCGATTACCTCGAAAATAGGCTGTACCAAGGTCGGGTAGGCTCTTGAATAGCCTGAAATCATTCCGTCGGCATCACCTTCTAAAACCATCATAGAACCGTAATAGGTTCTTTCCCGCATTTTTTGGCGCGCACCGTACAAAGTCACCCCTCTTCGTTGACGATTCTCAAAATACTTTTGAGCGTATTGTTCGCGTTTTTCGTTGGCCTCATCGGCGTGCGAATCTATAACTAAGAGGTCCGCATCAAAATCCAATTCTTTTTTCAAGGTTTTTACAATGGCTTTTTTTCCTAATAGAATCGGAATAGCGATACCTTCTTCATAGGCAATTTGGGCCGCCTTCAACACATCGAGTTGATCAGCTTCGGCAAACACGATACGCTTTAAATCCATTCTTGCCCGATCGTGCAATTGTCGTACAATTTTATTGTCATTGCCAGAGCGTTGAAGCAATTCTTCTCGATATTTGTCCCAATCTTCAATGGGCATTTTGGCAACCCCACTATCCATTGCAGCTTTGGCAACTGCCGGGGGAATCTCAGCAATTAATCTGGGATCAAAAGGTTTTGGAATGATATAGTCCTTACCGAACGTCAATCTGGTTTTACCATAGGCAATGTTCACCTGTTCAGGTACATTTTCTTTGGTCAGTTCGGCAAGCGCTTTAACGGCAGCCATTTTCATTTCTTCATTGATCTTCGTCGCGCGCACATCGAGGGCACCCCTAAAAATAAAAGGGAAACCCAAAACATTATTGACCTGGTTGGGGTGATCGGACCGACCAGTGGCCATAATAATGTCTTTTCTGGTTTTAACGGCTAAATTATAATCGATTTCCGGGTTGGGATTGGCCATCGCAAAAACAATGGGGTCCTTGGCCATTGACTTCAGCATTTTTGGAGTCACCACATCGGCAATGGAAAGGCCTACGAAAACATCGGCATCTTTCATGGCCTCTTCAAGGGTGTCAATTTTTCGATCGGTCGCAAATTCGATCTTTGATTCAGAAAGGTTCGGGGCATCTTTTCGAATAACGCCTTTACTATCCAACATCACGATGTTCTTGGCACTTGCCCCAAACGCTTTATACAGTTTGGTACAACTCACTGCGGCAGCCCCTGCACCACTGATGACGATTCTTACTTTTTCTATTTTCTTTTTGGCGATTTCCAGCGCGTTCAAAAGTGCCGCTGCAGAAATTATTGCGGTGCCATGCTGGTCGTCGTGCATGACCGGTATATCCAATTCCTCCTTTAACCTGCGTTCAATTTCAAAGGCTTCCGGGGCTTTTATATCTTCCAGATTGATTCCCCCAAAAGTAGGGGCGATCATTTTTACCGTTTCTACGAATTTGTCGACATCTTCGGTATCGACCTCGATATCTATTCCATCGATATCTGCAAAAATCTTAAAGAGAAGACTTTTACCTTCCATTACCGGTTTTGAAGCCTCAGGGCCAATATTACCCAGACCTAAAACTGCGGTTCCGTTGGAGATAATGGCTACAAGATTACCTTTAGAAGTATATTTATAGACATTGTCCTTATTTTTTGCAATTTCGAGACAAGGCTCCGCAACGCCGGGAGAATAGGCAAGTGCAAGATCACGTTGTGTGGCATAGGGTTTAGTGGGCACTACTTTTATCTTGCCCGGTTGCGGTTTGGCGTGATAAATTAAAGCTTCACGTCTTATCTTCTGTTTGCTCATGGTGTTCTAATTTGGAAGGCAAAGTTAGGAGTATTCTTTGGAAAAAAAATTTTGGAAGCCTAAAGATTAAGAATTACTCTACCACTTCTTTTGCTGGGTTCAAACGCATTGCCAAAAGACCCGCAATAATAAAGAAAACCCCTCCGAATAAAATGGCAGAAACAGGGTCGTTATCTAAGGTATATTCGATTACAGGACCGAATGTTACGGTTTGGATCAGCATTGGTATTACGATCATCATGTTTACGATCCCCATATACACCCCTCGTCTATCGGACGGTATTACTTTGGAAACCATTGCATAGGGAATACCCATCATCGCGGCCCAGCCGATACCAAATAGAATCATTGGTGCCAAAAGGGCATATTGATTTTCAATATATGGCATGGTTAGCATAGCAATACCCGTTAATAATAAACTGATCACATACACCATTTTAGAACCGTATTTTCTTGCAGCAGGTACTAGCGCCAAAGCCACGATCATGGTCACAAAATTATAGGTGCCATTCATTAAACCAACTTGGGCAAGGGCTTCATCTGCTGTAATACCAGGTACTGAAACCTTGATCATCGGTGAAACAAATTGCCAGTACACGAATAAGGCATACCATTGAAAAAAGTATACTGCAGCGAGTCGCCACATGAACTTTGGCATATCGTTTATGGCCTCAGCGGCCTCCATCAATGGCATTAACAAATCACCAAACTTCTTGACCGTGGTATTGTCAGGATTATTCTTTATGGTCTTGTGTAAGATGAACAACCAGACAAAGGCGATGACCAGCATAATAATTACGAGGAGATTATATTCCTGCAACAAATATGGGAAGAGTTCCCCGAGACCCAACCCTAGCAGCAAGGGTACCGATAAGACGGCAAATAGCGCACCGAACACTTGGATTATTGGATGCGGTTTACCTTCATTGAACGTGCGTATCTCTTTTAACTCTTCATCGGTAGGTGGTATTTCAGGGGTTTTCCAAACTGACCAGGCCACTGTAGCCACCGATGCAAAAGCACCTAAGAAAAACGAATAATACACCCAGGTAGGTATAGTATTTACCGCATCAACAAGTACTTCTGGCGAGCTGAACCAATCTTGAAACAGAAATAGTGAAAAATTAGCTATCGTTATGCCGGCACCTACAAAAAGACTTTGCATTTGATATCCGAAAGTCAATTGACCATCAGGTAACTTGTCCCCAACAAATGCCCTGTAGGGTTCCATTGCCGTATTGTTCGCGGCATCCAGAATCCATAACAAACCAACGGCAAACCATAAGGTTGAACTATACGGAAAAGCGAAAAGGCAAAGACTGGCAAGAATCGCCCCGATCAAAAAGAACGGTTTACGTCGGCCGTATTTAGGTGACCAGGTTTTATCTGAAATGGCCCCAATAATAGGCTGAATCAACAAGCCTGTTACGGGTCCGGCCAAATTGAGCAAGGGCAATTCTTGGTGGTGGGCTCCCAAGTATTCGAAAATTGGGTTTACTGCACTTTGTTGTAGTCCGAAACTAAACTGAATTCCAAAGAATCCAACATTCATGTTCCATATTTGCCAAAAATTCAGCCTTGGTTTCTGTAATTTCATAATCGAAGTGGTTGGGTGATAAAAATCTGCCCAACAATATAACATTTAATATGCTTAGATAGCGAAACCTTATCTGTAAAGATCACTGGCAGTAACACGAAAACGATTGCGTCTTGGTGTTATTCCGATAAAAATTTGATATTCCGTTCTAACCCGGAAAATTTAGTACGTTTTACAGCTGATTTTTGAAATACTTTTTTAAAGACATCTTCGGTAATTTCCTCCCAATCTTTCTTGGTCATTTCCAACAATTCAGGGTGCGGGTTGAAAAGGGGTTCTTTATGGGGTTTAGAGAATCGGTTCCATGGGCAAACATCTTGACAGATATCGCAGCCAAAGGCCCAATCGTTGAATTTTCCCTGAAACTCATTCGGAATTTCATTCTTCAATTCAATAGTAAAATAGGAAATACACTTACTGCCATCGACCACGTAGGGTTCAACGATGGCCTCGGTCGGGCAGGCATCGATACAGGCGGTACAAGTGCCACAGTGATCCGTGACCGGGGTGTCATATTCGAGCGCCAAATCGACAATCAATTCTGCAATGAAGTAAAAAGAACCCACTTGTTGAGTCAACAAATTGCTGTGCTTGCCGATCCAGCCCAAGCCACTTTTAGCGGCCCAAGCCTTATCTAATACCGGCGCGGAATCTACAAATGCCCTTCCCCCTACTTCGCCTATTTCGTCGGATATGAATTCTTGAAGCTGCCTTAGCTTTGACTTGATGACATGATGATAATCTTGCCCGTAGGCATATTTGGACACCTTATAGGTGTTCGCTTTTTGCGTTTCTTGTGGATAATAATTAAGGAGCAATGAAATGACCGATTTTGCCCCATCGACCAATAAGCGTGGATCTAAACGCTTGTCGAAATGATTTTCCATATAGGTCATTTCACCATGCCTATTATTCTTGAGCCATTGTTCTAACCGGGGGGCTTCGGTTTCCAGAAAATCAGCCTTGGAAATACCGCATGACAAAAAACCGAGGCGTTTTGCTTCGGTTTTTATGAGTAGGGTACGGTCTATGTAATTTCCTTTTGGCACCATTTTCGTCTTTTTCTTTTCATTTTTTTGGAAAAGCAACTTCTCAAAGGTACGCAGAAGCTATGATTTTAAGATCAATCGATCCATTTGCCGTTGGCATCCAATTTTATGTGTAATTTCTTATTCTCTTTTCTAAGTTGGGCCATGTACACTTGGTTTACTCCTTTTTTATGGTCATAGGAAGCATAATAAGCATCTTT
>JBATIN010000478.1:0-15589 GCA_049667765.1 Flavobacteriaceae bacterium | reverse complement strand
AACTTAGAGAGGTGGCCGAGTGGTCGAAGGCGCACGCCTGGAAAGTGTGTATACCCCACAAGGGTATCGAGGGTTCGAATCCCTTCCTCTCTGCAACGAAGTTTTACTTTGTTTATTGCGTTTTTTTTTTATCTTTAACCTTATTAACTAACTAATTTAAGTTTGACAAAAATGAAAAAATTATTCTCTATCCTGGCAACGGCTGGGTTGTTTGTAGCAGGCACGAATACAGTAAGTGCAAAAGTAACTTCAGCGATGATGGTTTTGCAAGATGCAGCGCCGGAAGCTGAGAAAGGCTTTACTCAAGTATTGAAAGAACAGTTCATTCAGGGGGGTGCCTCATTTATGGGTATCGTACTTTTATGTTTGATTTTAGGATTGGCCGTAGCCATCGAAAGAATCATTTACTTGAATATGGCTAGTACCAATACCACGAAATTAAAGCAGCAAGTTGAAGATGCATTGGCTTCTGGAGGAATTGAAGCAGCAAAAGAAGTATGTAGAAACACCAAGGGTCCAGTTGCCTCAATCTACTACCAAGGTTTGGATAGAGCTGGTGAAAGTGTAGAATCTGCAGAAAAAGCAGTAGTCGCTTACGGTGGTGTTCAAATGGGTCAATTAGAGAAAAATGTTTCTTGGTTGTCGCTTTTCATCGCAATTGCGCCGATGCTTGGGTTCATGGGTACGGTAATCGGTATGATTCAGGCCTTCCAAAAGATTAGTGCTGTTGGTAACCTAAGTGCTTCGCTTATTGCAGGTGATATTCAAGTAGCGTTATTGACAACGGTATTCGGTTTGATTACGGCTATTATACTTCAAATATTCTACAACTACATTATCGCTAAAATTGACAGTATCGTTAATGATATGGAAGATTCTTCAATATCCTTGATCGATATGTTGGTAGATCACAAAAAATAATAAGTTGTACTTAAATCAAACAATATCATGCAAAAAATAGTAAAAATAGCATTAGTAGTCATAGGTTTGATTGGTGCGGTTCTATGGTTCATGTTGCCCGATACAGATATGCCAGCCAATGAGGCTGCGCAAAGTGGAGCAATGAATGCCATGTTTTGGATAACTTACCTTTTATTGGCTGTTGCAGTAATTGCAAGCTTCTTTTATGCTCTTAAAAACCTTTTTTCAAACCCAGCGAACCTAAAGAAGACATTGTATGTCGTTGGCGGATTTTTAGTAGTACTTATCATTTCTTATGTGCTTTCAAGTGGCACCGATGTTGCGGATAATTATATGGCAATGTCAGATGAAGGTACGGTGAAGAAAATCGGTATGGGCTTAAATATGTTCTTTATACTTACAATCGTGGCAGTAGGAGCCATGCTGTGGGGTGGATTTAAAAAAATGACCAGTAAATAAAATAATAAAATTATGCCTAGAAGAGCAGGAGCACCTGAAGTAAACGCCGGTTCAATGGCCGACATCGCATTCTTATTGCTTATCTTTTTCTTGGTGACGACCACCATAGAAACAGATGCCGGTTTGGATCGTATGTTGCCCCCAATTGAGCCGCCCGATACCGATGTTATCATAAAAGAAAAGAACATTTTTCAGGTGTTGATCAATAAAGATGGACAGTTATTGGCCGACGATCAAATTCTTCAGATTAAAGACTTAAGAGAAAGAGCCAAAGATTTCTTGGATAACAATGGCGATGGTACTTGCACGTATTGCAAGGGCAAGAAAAATGCAGAGTCATCAGATAATCCAGATAAGGCGATTATATCTTTGAAGAATGATCGTGAAACCAAGTATGGTACCTATATCACCGTACAGAACGAGATTGTGGGCGCCTATAATGACTTGCGTAATCGTGAGGCTCAACGATTGTACAAAAGGAATTTTACCGATATGGAAGCACAATACCTAAACCCTGAAACATCTTCAGGTATTAAAGATGAATTAAAGGATAAGGTGAAAAAGATTCAAGAGTTGTTTCCACAAAAGTTCTCAGAGGCTGAAACATCGTCAAACTAAAAGTCTAAAATAAATTAATATGTCAAAGTTCGCAAAGAAAAAAAGTGGTGAGTTACCGGCGGTGTCAACTGCCTCGTTGCCCGATATTGTTTTTATGCTTTTGTTCTTCTTCATGACGGTAACCGTTATGAAAGATAGTACCGTTAAGGTAGAGAACACTTTGCCAAATGCCAGTGAAATTAAAAAGTTGGAGAAAAAAGACCGAGTCATAACTATCTATGTAGGTGCTCCAACACCTGAATATTCAAAAACATTTGGTAAAGAGCCTAAAATACAGTTGAACGATAAGTTTTCAAGTCCTTCTGAAGTCGGTGATTTTATCTTAATGGAGCGGGCAAAAAAATCGCAAGAACTTCAAAATGTCTTGACCACTTCGCTTAAGGTAGATAAAAATGCGAACATGGGTTTGATTTCCGACATTAAACAAGAATTGAGAAAAGTTAATGCTTTAAAGGTAAATTATACGACCTATGAAGGCGATGCTTTCAACAATCTTAATTAGTTAGTAGTTTTTATAAGATTAAAACGCTCCGGACAATTTTGTTCGGAGCGTTTTTTTATTCCTTTACTTTACAAGATTCATATAGCCTTTCAAAACGGTCTAATTAATAGGAGTATAATTAAAAAGGCTTAGACTAGGGGTGTGTGTATAAAACTAGTACATAATACCCAAGAATCCTTAACTTTGATGCTATGAGAATCGCGTTGATATTTATGCTTATTTTTTTCTTGAAAAGCCAGGCTCAAGATTCGTTGGCCGTTGATACGAACTATTTAGAAGACCAGTTCTATGTAGGGATTACGTATAACTTTTTATTGAATATGCCCAATGATGTCAAGCAACGTAATTTATCATACGGGTTACAAGGGGGCTTTATAAAAGATATTCCTATAAATAGTACCCGATCCAAGGCGTTAGGTATTGGTTTAGGCTATGCTGTAAATTCATATTATTCAAATTTAAGGGCTTCTGAAACAGTTGGGGGATTGGTTTATTCAAAGATAGATAGCGATCCCGATTTTAAAAGAAGCAAGGTAGAGAACCATTTGGTAGAGCTCCCGCTGGAGTACCGTTGGAGAAATTCTACCCCTGAAGAATATAAGTTTTGGAGAATTTATGCGGGTTTCAAATTAGGGTATGCTTTTGCCAGTAGGTCTAAGTATCTATCCAACATCGAAAAGAATTCATTTACAAACGGAGACCTTCGTAAATTTCAATATGGATTGACGTTAAACGTAGGGTGGAATACCTTCAATATACACGTTTATTATTCCCTGAGTACCCTTTTTAACGATACGGTTAGTGTAGAAAATGAATTGATAAAGATGAAGCCCTTGCGTGTTGGGGTCATCTTTTATATACTTTAAACAGCTTCCTTTCAATTAGTTTTGGTCATGTATTGGCATGAATTTTGACGAATTTACTTTGGATGTGCCAACCTCATAATCCGTAAACAACCACACTTTCCTAACGCAATTTACGTTGCCCCATTTTGCCTGTTATTTATTTCACCTATATAGGCAGTTGTTTAGTGTTTATTAATCAAGACCAAAGTCACATGAGAAACAAGGAAGGTGCACCCATTGTTAATGCCGGATCAATGGCTGAAAGTGCATTTTTGTTATTGATTTTCTTTTTAGTTACAACCAGTATCGAAACCGATATAGGTATCGACAGTTTACTCCCTAGTCATGAGGCACGACCATCTATTGAATATCCGGATAGGAATATTCTGTTGGTAGATGTAAATATGAAGGGTGAAATATTGGTTGAAAATGACTTTTTAGCCCTTGAAGTACTTAAGCAATCGGTTATCGAATTTTTAGATAATGGGGGTAGTAACAAAAACAGCCTAGACTATTGTGCATATTGTTTATGAAAACGCAATAGCAACTCCTCGGATAACCCTGATAAGGCAATTATCTCACTTACCACGTCTCGTGAAACATCCTATGCCGATTATATTGCCATTCTGAATGAAATTATAGCGGCTTAAACGGTCTTAGAAACCGCGAAGCGCTATTTCACTATGGTGTTATTTATACCGATATGGAAGAGCAGTATTCGCTAGCACAAAACACTAGTATTGAAAAAGAAAAGTTAAGAGCTCAAATAAAGAGCATTCAAAATTATTTCCTCAAAAAATTCTGGAAGCAGAAATTAAATAACCATCATTATGACCAAATTTGGATCGAGTAGCGATGCGGGTGTACCGCCCGTTTCTAAGGCTTCGCTACCCGATATCGTATTTATGTTTTTGTTTTTCTTTATGACGGTCACCGTTATGAAAGATACATCTATAAAAGTAGAGAATGAGCTGCCAAACTCCAGCGAAGTAAAGAAGATGGAACAAAAAGACCGAATTATCTATATTGATGTAGGCAAACCGATGGCGAAATACCAGAGGGAGTTCGGTATTGAACCTAGAATTCAGTTAAATGATAAATATGCCCTAGTGGATGAAGAAGGGCCTTATGTGCTGGCGGAATTAGCAAAACGGCCAGAACACCTATCCAAGTACATTACCGTATCGTTAAAGGTGGATAGGCATGCCAGTATGGGGCTTATTGCGGATATTAAGCTAGAACTGCGAAAGGTAAATGCATTGAAAATAAACTATACCACTTTCTAAACCTCGTCGCTTACGAAAATTGAATGATTGCGAAAAAAAAGGGAGGTATTAATATTGTTATAGCCAAAATTTAACTGTCAATAATTGCGTAATCATTCCAATACATAAGCCGATAAAAAGTTCGGATTTTGAATGCGCGTTTAAGTAAAGTCGAGAACTGGCGACCAATCCCGACAAAAAGGTCAAAATACTTAGCGCAATGATGATGTTTATTTCAAAGTGGACACTAAGGCAGATCAAGTACATTAAAAGGCTCCCCATACCCATAAGGTGCATACTTGCCTTAAGTCTCAAGAAAAGCAATAATAATGCTCCCATGGAAGCGGCAATAAGCCCCACAAAGAAGAAATAGAGCTCTGCAGTGTAATTATTCGGTATCACCTTGTATAGAATTAAAAAGAGCAATAGAATGTTGATGTACAAAGGGTATTTACGCTCTGCTAGGTTCGGCATATAAATAGTGCTTACCAAACCAAGATTACGTAGAATTAAATAAGAGATAATAGGAATGATTACTGTAAGTATGAAAATCGGAAGAATGTTGCCACCCTGTACCTCAAGCGGACTATATTTTGGGGTAATAGTAAAATAAGCTACCGTACCGGCAATGGGTATAAAAATAGGATGGAACAAAAGGGAAACGACCTTAAAAAAAACCTTCATTAGATTTGTTTTCGCAAACGGGCCACTGGTATATCCAGTTGTTCCCTGTATTTAGCAACGGTTCTTCTCGCTATTGGGTACCCTTTTTCTTTTAAAATGGCAGCCAGTTTGTCGTCGGTTAATGGTTTCTTCTTGTTTTCTTCGCCCAGAACGGTTTCCAGTATTTTTTTGATTTCTTTGGTAGAAACATCTTCACCTTGATCGTTCTTCATCGACTCTGAAAAATATTCTTTGATCAGTTTTGTGCCGTAAGGGGTGTCAACATATTTGCTGTTGGCTACGCGAGATACGGTGGAAACGTCCATATGTATTTCATCGGCGATATCTTTCAATATCATGGGGCGGAGGTTTCGCTCGTCGCCGGTTAAAAAGTACTCTTTTTGGTAATGCATAATGGCGTTCATGGTAATGAACAAGGTCTGTTGCCGTTGTCTTATAGCATCGATGAACCATTTTGCGGCATCTAGTTTCTGTTTTATGAACTGAACTGTGTCTTTCTGCGATTTTGATTTCTCTTTCGCATCTTTGTACCCTTTAAGCATATTGCTGTACTCTCTTGATACATGAAGTTCGGGTGCATTTCTTCCATTCAATGAAAGTTCAAGCTCGCCATCGACGATACGAATCGAAAAATCGGGTACTACGTGTTCAACTATTCTATTGTTGCCCGAATATGACCCGCCTGGTTTGGGGTTTAATTTTTCTATTTCAGAAATGGCACGTTTAAGTTCTGCTTCGGTGATGTCATGTTTTTGAATCAGTTTTTTGTAATGTTTTTTTGTGAACTGATCAAATGATTTATCCAGTATTTTTATAGCCAAGTCAACGCTAGGGGAGGGCTCCTTCCTTTTAAGCTGAATCATAAGGCATTCTTCCAATGATCTTGCGCCTACGCCTGGGGGATCCAATAGTTGAACTATTTTCAATAGTTTGCCAATGGTTTCCTCATCGGTATAAATGTTTTGGGTAAAGGCGAGGTCATCGAGTATGTCGGTCAATGGGCGACGTATGTACCCGCTCTCGTCAATGCTGCCTACTAGAAACTCGGCTATGCTCCATTCATCATCCGTAAGGTATTCCGTATTCAGTTGACTGATCAAATATTGATTGAATGATATACCGGCAGCATAGGGCACGCTTTTTTCTTCGTCATCGGCACTGAAATTATTCGCTTTTGTCCGGTAATCGGGTATTTCATCATCACTTAGATATTCGTCAATATTGATATCATCCGTATTGATACTCTCGCTATCATTATCGCCTTCATAAATATCATCGTAATCATCGTTTAGGCTCTCGCTTTCTTCTTTGCCGCTCTCTAGGGCAGGATTCTCTTCAAGTTCTTGCTTAAGCCTTTGTTCAAAGGCCTGGGTAGGCAATTGAATTAACTTCATCAGCTGTATCTGCTGCGGCGATAACTTTTGTGATAATTTGAATTGTAAGTATTGCTTTAGCATTCAGGGTCTTTTGTGTCTACTATAAAGTTAACGAATTTCGTTTAAAATTCGGCATTTTGAGGGGAGCGCGGAAAAGGGATAACATCTCGAATATTACCCATGCCCGTAGCAAAAAGTACAAGACGCTCAAAACCAAGTCCGAATCCACTGTGAACCGCTGTGCCGAATTTTCGTAGATCGAGATACCACCATAACTCTTCTTCGGGAATATTTAAAGCGGCCATTTTTTCTTTAAGCACGTCTAATCGTTCTTCACGCTGTGAGCCGCCAACAATTTCACCGATACCCGGGAACAAGATATCCATTGCCCGTACCGTTTTGCCGTCTTCGTTCAAACGCATATAAAATGCTTTTATTTTGGCGGGATAATCAAAAAGGATTACCGGACATTTAAAGTGTTTTTCTACCAAGAAACGTTCATGCTCACTTTGAAGGTCTGCGCCCCATTCATGAATGGGATATTTGAATTTTTTCTTTCTATTGGGCTGGCTATTGCGTAAAATATCGATGGCCTCGGTATAGCTAATACGTTTGAAATCGTTGTTCGCCACGAATTTTAATTTTTCTAGCAAGGCCATTTCATTACGTTCGGCTTGAGGTTTTGATTTTTCTTCGTCCAACAGTCGGTTTTCTAGAAATTGAAGGTCTTCTTTACAATTTTTCAAAACATACAGGATTACGCTCTTGATAAAATCTTCGGCTAGATCCATATTGTCATCAAGATCATTGAAGGCTACTTCGGGCTCGATCATCCAGAATTCTGCCAAATGTCGCGAAGTGTTCGAGTTCTCTGCCCTAAAAGTGGGGCCGAAAGTATATACTTTTCCTAGGCCCATGGCATAGGCTTCTGCTTCCAGTTGACCTGAAACCGTTAAATTGGTTTCCTTTCCGAAAAAATCTTCT
The DNA here is from genome assembly GCA_049667765.1 of Flavobacteriaceae bacterium. Lineage (GTDB taxonomy): Bacteria > Bacteroidota > Bacteroidia > Flavobacteriales > Flavobacteriaceae > JBATIN01. The sequence continues at coordinate 7,935 of JBATIN010000478.1, read as the reverse complement.
TTGTAGTTAATGCTACCATTATCGTTTACCGGCGGTTTTAATCCATCCAATGTGGTTACCTTGAACATTTCGCCTGCGCCTTCGGCATCAGACCCTGTAATGATCGGGGCATGAAAATAATAGAATCCGTTTTGATTAAAATATTGGTGAATGGCGAAAGACAATGCCGAGCGCACTCTCATTATCGCTCCAAAGGTATTGGTACGAACCCTAAGGTGTGCTTGTTCCCTTAGAAATTCGAGAGAGTGTTTTTTCGGAGATAGAATGGTGAGTTTTACTTCTTCCGGATCGGCTATTCCATGTACAAAAATATCGTTCACCTGTATTTCTACAAGCTGGCCTTTACCTTGGCTTTCGACCAAAGTGCCAGAAATACGCAATGCTGCACCAGTATTTATTTGTTTGAGAAGGCTTTCGTTAAATTGTTCAAAATCAACAACACATTGTATGTTTTGAAGGGTAGAACCATCATTAAGGGCAATGAACCGATTACTTCTAAAGGATTTAACCCAGCCATTTATAGTTACTGTCTGTGATGATGGGGCAATGGCCAAAAGCTCTTTTATGCTCAGTGATTTCATTTTCGAAAATTAGACCTCAAAGATAGCCTTTTCGTTAAAAAAAGGAAGCACTGGCCTTCACATAAATGAGTATCAATCGTCGTTTTTATTCGAAGCGCCTTCGTCTTGGGGAAGAATATCGATCAGTGGTTTTTTCAATACCTCTTTGTGGGCTATACTGCGCTCCAGCGAGAGAAGCAAGGAAGGTAATAAAACCAGGTTGGCCAACATGGCAAACAATAGGGTTGCAGAAACCAAGGCACCAAGTGCAACGGTACCGCCAAAATTTGAAATGGTGAAGACCGAAAAGCCAAAGAACAGCACGATAGAGGTGTAGAACATGCTCACTCCCGTTTCGCGCAATGCGGCATAGACCGATTTTTTAATTCGCCAATGGTTCGCCATAAGTTCTTGCCTATACTTGGCAAGAAAGTGTATGGTGTCGTCAACAGATATACCAAAGGCAATGCTAAAGACCAAGATGGTAGAAGGTTTAATAGGCACACCTGCAAACCCCATTACCCCTGCAGTGATTACCAACGGCAGTAAATTTGGAATCAACGAGATTACGATCATTCTAAAAGAACGGAAGAGATAGGCCATAAAAACGGCGATTAAAAAAATAGCAAATGCCAATGACAAGATTAAATTCTTAACCAGATATTTGGTGCCCTTTAAGAAAAGTAACGCGCTTCCGGTCATGTAGACTTCATACTTTTCGGCAGGAAAATATTTGCTTATATTCTCGTTTAGTTTCGTTTCTATCACTTCCATGCGTTCCGTATCTAGATCTTGCATAAAGGTGGTGATCCTTGCGATTTGCCCTGTGCTATCTACGAAACTTTTAAGGAGGTTGCTGTTGTTGCCCGATGACTTGCTTGCCTCCTTCATAATAAAGTTGTTCTCTTGTGTCGTCGGCAATTGGTAGTACTTTGGAATACCGTTATAATAGGCCTGTTTAGAATACTTTACTAAATTGACTACCGAGACCGGTTTTGAGAGTTCGGGAATTTCTTCAATAACATCGCTCAACTGCTCTATGCGTTTTAAAGTAGGCAGTTTAAGTACTCCTTTTGGGTTTTTGGTATCGACCACTATTTCAACGGGCATAATACCATCGAATTCTTTTTCAAAAAACCGGATATCTTTAAAGAACTGTTCATTCTTGGGCATGTCTTCAATAGGACTTCCAGAAATTTTTATTTGATAGATGCCGATAATACTTATGACCAAGAGCGCAATGGAAACAATATATATAGAGATGCGTTTATACCGAACGATATGTTCCATCCAATTTACGAAAGCATCGATCCACCTTTTGTTAAGGTGTTTCAAATGTTTTGTTTTAGGCAAGGGCATAAAACTGTAAATTATCGGAATAATCAATAAGGAAAGAATAAAAATACAGATGATATTGATCGAGGCAACAATGCCGAATTCCTTCAAAAGCTTACTGTCGGTTATGATAAAAGTGGCAAAACCCGAAGCTGTGGTTACATTGGTCATTAAAGTGGCATTGCCGATCTTTGAAATAACTCGTTGTAGCGAAAGGGCCTGATTACCGTGTTTTTTTACCTCTTGTTGATACTTATTAATCAAGAAAATACAGTTCGGAATACCTATAACAATGATAAGTGGAGGAATTAAAGCGGTGAGCACGGTAATTTCGTACTGAAGCAATCCAAGAATTCCGAAGGCCCACATAACCCCAATAATGACCACGAACATTGAAATGAATGTTGCCCGAAAACTTCGAAAAAAGAAAAAGAAAATCAATGATGTCACCCCCAAGGCTGCCAAGATGAATTTTCCGATCTCATCGATGATGTTTTGGGAATTCATAGTTCGAATATAGGGCATGCCTGAAATACGGACGTCCAAACCGGTTTCATTTTCAAAATCTTCGATTAAACTGTTTAGGTCGGTTAAGATGAAATCTTTTCGTACCGAGGTGTTGACCAAATCCTTGTCGAGATACATAACGGTCCTAAGCGTACGACTTTTTTTATTGTACAATAGATTGTCATAAAAGGGAAGCTCGTTGAAAAGATGGGTAGTTAAGCTATCGACATCATTTTGGGTGTTTATCGGGTTTTTTATGAGCGGTTCTAGCACAAATCCTTCTTGATCTTTGTCCTTTATCAATTCTTGTAAATTATCGGTGGAGATAACGAAATCTACTTCTGGGAAAGCACTTAGTTGCTTACTTAGCTTATTCCACCGATTGAAGTTTTTAGGAGTGTACAGGGCACTGTCCTTTATGGCCAATACTACGGCATTACCTTCTTCACCGAACTGGCTCAAAAAAGATTGATATTGTATGTTGACCGGGTGATCATCGGGCAGTAGATTGGCCTGTGAACTGCTAAAGCGCATTTTGTCCCATTGTAGCCCGAGGAAAATGGTCACAGCCGCAATCAGTAGCAATATCAGCACACGGTTTCGCAGAATGATCCGGGCTGCTTTTGCCCAAAAGCCTTGTGTTAGTTTTGCTACCATCAAAAATTTTTAATGGGTGCAAAGGTAGAAAATGATCGCTTGTCTTCCTAGGAGGCCATGGTTTATTCTGAAGGCATAACAAACGGATTACAAAAATAGCGGCCATTGGCCGCTATAAATTAATTTCAAGAATTATTTATGTCTTACACTTTCATTATTTCAGCCTCTTTGACATTTAGAAAACTATCGATCTTATTAATATAGGTGTCAGTCAGTTCTTGTACATCGCCTTCGGCATTTTTTTGAAGATCTTCCGAAACATCAAGATCACGTATTTCTTTGTTGGCCTCTTGCCTTGCATTGCGTACCCCGACTTTTGCATGTTCTGCTTCGGCCTTGGCCTGTTTTGTCAATTGAATCCTACGTTCTTCGGTCAATGGGGGTACGTTGATTATGATTAGGTCACCATTGTTCATGGGATTAAAGCCCAGATTGGCGTTCATAATTGCTTTTTCTATTTCCTGTAACATCGATTTTTCCCATGGTTGTACCGAAATGGTGCGGGCATCGGGAGTGTTGACATTGGCTACCTGAGATAATGGGGTTTGAGATCCGTAATATTCTACTTTTACATTGGCGACCATTGCCGGACTCGCTTTACCGGCACGAATTTTCACAAATTCTTTTTCCAAGTGCAAAATGGCGGCATCCATACCTTCTTTGGCGGCGTCTAAAATAAAATTAATTTCTTCGTTCATATGTGAAAGACTTTAATACTTGAACTAATGTAACATAAACTGTACCGTATTTACAGGTTCACTTTTGTGCCTATATTTTCACCGTCGACTATTTTTAACAAGTTTCCTTTTTTGTTCATGTCGAAAACGATGATCGGTAATTCATTTTCTTGACTTAAAGTAAAAGCTGTCGTATCCATTACTTTCAATCCTTTGGTCAAAACTTCCTTGAATGATATGGTATCGAATTTGGTAGCGGTAATGTCTTTTTCGGGGTCGGAGGTATAAATACCGTCAACACGGGTGCCTTTTAGTATAACATCGGCCTGAATTTCTATGGCTCTTAATACCGCAGCGGAATCGGTGGTGAAATAAGGGTTGCCAGTTCCTCCTCCAAAAATTACGACACGACCTTTTTCAAGGTGGCGAAGGGCACGTCTGCGTATAAACGGCTCGGCAACCTCGTTAATCATTATTGCAGATTGTAAACGGGTCTGCACCCCTTTTAATTCTAGTGCACTTTGTAGGGCGAGGCCGTTAATCACAGTAGCCAACATGCCCATATGGTCGGCCTGTACACGGTCCATGCCATTGCTGGCACCGGCAAGACCTCTAAAAATATTTCCCCCTCCGATAACTATGGCGACCTGAATACCTTTTTCTACTACTTCTTTAATTTCTTCAGCATATTCGGCAAGTCTTGTACCATCGATTCCATATTGTTTTTCACCCATCAAGGCCTCGCCACTAAGTTTTAAAAGTATTCGTTTATAATGCATGGTGGTTTTTAAGTTTTGAACAAAAATAATCAAAAAAAGTTATGAAGTTCTGTTCGTATCAAGGTTAAAACTATACTTAATTATTTCCTAATGATATCAGTTAGGTGTGTTATATTTTATAATCTTGTAGCTCTTTAGCAAAAACTGAAATTTTATATGAAAACAATGAAACGAATTATACTTTTGGTCCTAGTTGCAGGTATGTTTTACAACTGTGGTTCGGCCAAGGCCCTTTTGTCTGCTGATAAGGCTATTATAGAAACGACTTTGGACCTGAACAAAGTTGACAATGATAAGGTGCTTGTGGAAATAAACCCCGGGGCGTTTACAAAAGAATCGATTAGTTTTTATATTCCTAAAACGGTGCCGGGTACGTATAGTGAAGATAATTACGGACAGTATATAGAAGACCTTAAAGCCTTTGATTATAATGGCGCTTTATTACCGGTTTCAAAATTGGATGACAATACTTGGACTATTACTAACGCTTCAAAACTTGATAAGGTCAGTTATTGGGTCAATGACACGTTCGATTCAGAAGGTGAAGTAGACGATGCGGTATTCTCACCTGCCGGCACCAATATTCTAAAAGGTGAAAATTTTATGTTGAACCTTCATGGATTTGTGGGGTATTTTGAAGGACTTAAAGAAGTGCCCTACCAATTGAACATTAAAAAGCCCGCCGACCTTTTAGCAACGACCTCTTTGGTAAAAAAGACAGAAGGTGTCGATGCCAATACGGATGTTTTTTTGGCCACCCGATATTTTGATGTTATCGATAATCCTGTTTTGTACGCAAAGACGAACAAGGAGACTTTTGTGGTAAATGATATTGAAGTTACCTTAAGTGTGTATTCTCCAAACGGATTGTATACCGCTGCTAGTTTAAAAGATAGAATGGAAAAGATGATGGGTGCCCAAAAATCGTTTTTAGGCGATATTAATGGCACAAAACAATATAATATCTTGCTTTATCTTTCTGAAATGGGCGATACCGACGCAAACGGATTTGGGGCACTCGAGCACCATACTTCTACCGTTGTCGTTTTGCCCGAAGTTATGGACAAGGCCGCACTTGAGCAGACCATGGTCGATGTGGTTTCACATGAGTTCTTCCATATTGTAACGCCATTGAACGTGCATTCGGAAGAAGTGCAGTACTTTGATTTCAACGACCCTAAAATGTCACAACATCTTTGGATGTATGAAGGCACAACCGAATATTTTGCCAATCTCTTTCAAATTCAACAAGGCCTAATCGATGAGGCGGAGTTTTACAATCGTATAGTCGGTAAGATCAATAACGCAAAAACGTATGATGATGCCATGTCGTTTACGACCATGAGCAAGAATATTTTAGTAGAGCCTTATAAGAAGAACTATGCCAATGTTTACGAAAAAGGAGCCTTGATCAACATGGCACTGGATATTTCCCTTAGAGAGTTGAGCAACGGCGAGAAAGGGGTGTTATGGCTAATGAAAGAGCTTTCTAAAAAGTACGGTGATAAAAACCCTTTTAAAGATGGTCAACTTATTGACGAGATTGTTGCCATGACCTATCCTGAAGTAAGAACATTTTTTGATACACATGTAATCGGAAACACTCCGATCGATTATGAAAAGTATTTAGCAAAAGTTGGCTTGACCATGACTTCGGCAGAAAAGCAGACCGGTTATTTTTTAGATGGTGAAGTACCTTTTATCGATGTGGATCAAGCGAAAGACAATGCTGTTTTTGTGAGAAAGGGTATTGAATTAAGCACGTTTTACACAGACTTGGGCATTCAAGGAGGCGATGTGTTCAAAAGCATTAATGGTACACCGATCAATCTTGATGCTATAAGGCCCATTATAGGCCAAAGCTTTGGATGGACCCCTGAAACTGAGATCAAACTGGTGGTAGAAAGGGATGGAAAAGAAATTGCTTTGGCAGGTAAAGTAGGAACACCGATGTTGAAATATGAGACTATTGTACCTGTAGAAGGTGCTACTGAAACACAATTGCAATTAAAGGAAGCCTGGTTAAAGAACTAAGCAGTCTTTATTGGGCTGAGTTAAGAGGAGTGTTCTGACGTGCAGTATATAACCCGGATCGGGTTATTTTAAACTTTAATTAATGCTAAGTTGGTGCTTTGGCAAAACCGTAGTTTCGTATCCATACAAGTTGATTGTTAGTCATAAAAAAACCGCCATACGATAAAGTACGGCGGTCAATATAATCGAGTTAGTCTGGTAGTAATTTAGCCTAGGGCAACACGCTCAAATCCGGTAACTTCTAAAGAAGCATTGGCCGATTTTACATATTGAGCAACACTTTGTTTGCTATCTTTAATAAAATCTTGGTTGACCAATGTATTGTCTTTAAAGAAACGGTTCAATTTCCCTTTTGCAATATTATCCAACATAGCTTCAGGTTTACCTTCTTGGCGTAATTGATCTTTTGCAATTTCGATTTCTTTATCGATAATCGATTGATCAACACCTTCTTCGTTCAAAGCAACGGGATTCATTGCTGCCGCCTGCATGGCAACATCTTTGGCGACTACATCTGCACCATCAACTGCGGCAGAAAGTCCAACTAAAGTTGCAATTTTATTACCAGCGTGGATATATGAACCCACGAAAGGCGCTTTTAATTTGCTGAATCCGCCAATTTCGATTTTTTCGCCAATTACGCCGGTCTGTTCCGTCAATTTTTCTTGAACGGTCATTCCCTTGTATTTAGCGCCAAGAAAAGCATCCTTGTTATCAAAGCCTAGGGCTATGTCTGCCAATTCGGTTGCCAGTGTTACAAAACTTTCGTTCTTGGCCACAAAATCGGTCTCACAATTAAGAGAGATGATAACTCCTTCTGTGTTTTTGTCATTTACCTTGGCAATAGCAGCTCCTTCCGATGAATCCCTATCGGCTCTTTTAGCGGCGACTTTTTGTCCTTTTTTACGAAGAATTTCGATGGCTAATTCGAAATCGCCTTCTGCTTCTACCAATGCGTTTTTACAGTCCATCATGCCTGCGCCGGTGGTCTGTCTTAATTTATTTACTTCTGCGGCTGTAATCTTTGCCATAATCTATTTGCTTTTTAAAAGAATACCTAAGTATTCTAATTCTAACTTATAATAATTTAGTATTAACTAAAGACCCTTGAGGGTCGTAGTAAGGGCAATAAAAAGGGACTATTCTACTCCTCCCTTAACGCTATCTTGCCACTCTTTTAGCTCGTCCCACTTGCCGTCGGCTGCCATTTTAGCTTGCTTAGGCCAAGAAGCTGGGTCTAAATGAGCCATTCTTGAACTTGCGTCGGTCAAAACATCTTTTATTTTCTCTGGTTTGGCCTTAGCCAATTTAGCAAAAGTTTCAAAACCGGCATTTACCAGAGATTCGGCTGCTTTTGGGCCTATTCCTTCAACTTTGGTCAAATCA